>CALFNL010000430.1 GCA_937902875.1 uncultured Bacteroidota bacterium
CGGGATTTAAACAGGGCGATATTGTTCTGGGAGTGGCTAATAATCTCACCAATAACATACAGGTTTATAAGAATCTACTCCAGTCTGTCAACGAAAAACTCAAGATACTTATCTTAAGAGAGAATGGCCCTATGATCCTCACGATTAGGCCCAAAAGCATCTACTAGTTTTTAGAACGGCAGGGGATCACCATACTTACTGAATCCTTCTTTTTATTGCCAGATCAACTAAATCAACACTCGCAAGAATGCCTGATTTTATACCTGATGATTGATTCATTCAGGGCCTTTAACAGATCTTTGCGAAATTTATTTTGGGTTTTGGAATTGATAAATAGGATTTTTGCAAAATGATACAATTCGAACGATTTGAGCTGGCCAATGGCTTGCGGGTATTAGTACACGAAGATCATTCCACCCCCATGGCGGTGGTAAATGTGATGTATGATGTGGGCGCCAGGGATGAAAACCCCGAAATGACCGGCCTCGCGCACCTTTTTGAACACCTGATGTTTGGCGGATCCATCAATATTCCACGGTACGACGAACCCCTTCAGCTGGCCGGAGGTGAAAATAACGCTTATACTACGAATGACCTCACCAACTATTATTGCCAGTTGCCGGCGGAAAATATTGAAACTGCATTTTGGCTGGAAAGCGACCGCATGCTCAGCCTGGCATTTGGAGAGAAGAGCCTGGATGTACAACGTAAAGTAGTAAGCGAAGAATTTAAGGAACACTATATTAATAAACCCTATGGCGATGCCTGGCATAAAATGCGCGATTTGGCTTATAAAGTGCATCCATACCGTTGGATGACCATCGGCAGGGAACTGAGCCATGTGGAAATTGTCCGGCTGCAGGATGTGAAAAATTTCTTCTTTAAATATTACAGACCCATGAATGCTATTTTGGTGGTGGCAGGGCATGTTACTCCGGGTCAGGTGAAAATCCTCGCAGAGAAATGGTTTGGCGACCTTCCTCCCGGTGAGAAATATATCCGTCAATTGCCTGCAGAACCCCGGCAAATAGAAGCCAGAAAGCTGGATGTGCACGCGGCTGTTCCTTTAGACGCACTTTACAAATGCTGGCATATTTATGGCAGACTGGATCAAAGGTATTATACAACCGATCTGCTCACCGAAATCCTGGGCGGTGGCGCTTCCTCCCGGCTATACCAAACGCTGGTTAAGGAAAAACAATTATTCAGCAATATTGAATGCTTTCATTTTGGAGCTATTGACCCCGACCTTCTCACCATTGAAGGGAAACTGGTGAAGGGCGTTAAAATGGAAGATGCGGAAAATGCGCTGGAAGAGGAGCTCAGGAAAATGAAAGATCAGCCGGTGGATAAGAAAGAATTACAAAAAGTGATAAACAAAACAGAAAGCCTGATAGCTTTCGAAGACATGACCGTCATGAACCGGGCAAATAGCCTGGCTTTTTATACCCTGTTGGGTGATACCAATATGATCAATTCAGAACTCGAAAAATTTCAGGAGGTAACATCTGACCAATTGCAGCAGGAAGCCAGGGCCATATTTACGGAGAATAACGTCAATACGATTCATTATTATAGCGAGAATTAAAAAGTTGGAAAGAGGTATTATGAACAGACAAATAGCACCGGCAATCAAAGATGCGGTTGAATACAGCCTTGAACTGAAACCCTATGTTAAATTTACCCTTGACAATGGCGTGGAAGTTTACACCATCGATGCAGGGGCTGAAGAAGTGCTGCAACTGGAACTGGTTTTTTATGCGGGAAACTGGTTTGAAACACAGAATATGGTAGCCGCATCTACCAACTACCTCCTCAAGAATGGAACCAGCGCTAAGTCAGCCTTTGAAATAAATGAACATTTTGAATATTATGGCTCTTACCTGAATAGAAATTGCTACAATGAAACAGCCACCCTGTCACTCCATAGCCTTTCGAAACACCTGCCGCAGTTACTTCCGGTAATGCAGGAGATGATCGCCGACTCTGTGTTTCCGCCCGAAGAACTGGAGATTTATAAACAAAACATGAAGCAACGGCTTGAGGTGAATCTTCGCAAATGTGATTTTGTGGCCAACAGGCTGATTGACGAAGTGCTTTACGGTCATGATCATCCCTATGGAAAATATAGTTCCACTATTGCTTACGATCAATTGCGCCGCGAAACCCTGCAGGAATATTTCAACAGGTTTTATGTGAATGGACGCTGCGTAATTTTTGTCGCCGGCAAACTACCCCAGGATCTGTATCCGCAACTGAACAGGAATTTTGGACAGTTGCCTTTGAACCGTCATGCTGCGGTAAACGTAGAACACACATTTCAACCCGCGAGCGAAAAGAAATACAGGATTATCAACGATCCAAATGATGTGCAGGGAGCCATACGCATTGCAAGGCCTTTTCCCAACAGGCATCACCCCGACTTTGCGAAAGCGCAGGTGTTGAATACATTGTTCGGGGGTTTTTTTGGTTCGAGGCTGATGAGTAATATCCGTGAAGACAAAGGATATACTTACGGTATTCACGGCTTTTTGGAGAATCATTTTCGCCTGAGCGCCTGGGTGATCAGCACGGAAGCGGGTCGTGAAGTATGCGAAGCTGCCATAAATGAAGTGTATAATGAAATGCAAAAGCTGAGGGAGGTTGCCGTGGATGAAGAGGAGCTCATGCTGGTGAAGAATTACCTGATAGGCACCATTCTCGGCGATCTGGATGGGCCCTTTCATATAATCGGCCGATGGAAGAATATAATCCTGAATGAACTGGATGAAAATTATTTTTATAACTCTATCGATGCCATCAAGGAAAGTAAACCTTCAGACATGATGGAACTCGCCAATAAATACCTCATTCCTGATAATTTTTATGAAATGCTTGTAATTTGATCCAATCTCTTTGAACCGAATTGAAAAGCAAAGATCTCCCTGAGCAGGTTTCCCGAATTGAATAGGGCAGGCTCCTTGTTTAGGCATCCGTGAAAATAGTGCTTGACCTATTCAAAGCTTTTGTTTACCTTATTCTCAAATTGGAAATATGAATTTCATAGTTCGACTCCTGGTAACCGCTCTGGTTGCTTTTGGCCTGGCTCGTATTTTGCCAGGCATTCATATTGATACCTATTGGACGGCCCTTGTATTCGCCCTGGTACTGGCCCTGATCAATGCCTTTGTACGACCCATATTGGTAATACTAACCATTCCAATTACCATCATCACTTTCGGTTTATTTCTTCTGGTGATCAACGCAATCATTGTCTTGATAGCCAGCAAATTTGTGAGCGGAATCAGCATTGACGGATTCTGGTGGGCGCTGTTATTCGGTTTGCTTTTGTCAATTCTGGTTTCATTACTATTTAGCCGCAACAACAAAACAAAGGCCTGATACGGAACTTCGTGTCATAAATAAAATCTCTCATAAACTTCTTCCCGGATCTGTCGCAGGGTATCATTCAAAGTAGCCATGTCATTAAAGGAAGTGAGTGCCATCAATACCATCGGTATGGGTTTGCCATTTTTTTCATAAGGCGGTTGAAAATAAGGATGGGGAATCTTCATGAAACCGAGACCCTCATAAAACCTGATTCTTTTTTTACTGGTTTGTTCTGTTGGATGCTCAACCTCCAGTACTATTTGGTAGTGCGACTTATCCATGAGTTCATGCATCATCCTCCTGCCATAGCCAAGTCCCCGCAGCTTGGGGCTGATTGCCATATGCTCCAGGAAAATGAAGTCCCTGAACTGCCAATAGATCATGAAGCCAACAAATTTACCAATGTCGGTCACTACCATTAGCCTCATCTGATCAACCGTTAGCATTTTCAGCAAAGCACCCGGCGTTCTCCTCTCCCCAACGGGGAATGTGGAACTGTACAAGGGTAATATCATGTTCAGCATGGGGTGCTTCGCGGAACGAATGCGGAACATTTTCATGTGGGCAAAGTTAGTTTAATGTGATCCTGCATTTGTTTGAGTGGTGAATACAAAAGAAAAAAACTTCCCCGGGGTAGCAAAGGTTTCCAAAAAGCGCATAGGTTTGTACCATGCAATTCGATCGGAAAGATTTATCCAATGAAACATTAGTCGGGATTTACCGGAATATTCTTCTTCCGAGGATGATAGAAGAGAAGATGCTTTTATTGCTGCGGCAGGGAAGGATCTCAAAGTGGTTCAGCGGCATTGGTCAGGAAGCAATAGCCACAGGAGCTACCATGGCAATGGATCCGCAGGAATGGATCATGCCACTGCATCGTAACCTCGGTGTATTCACAGGCCGGAAGATGCCATTGCATAAATTATTCATGCAATGGCAGGGGTCAAAAGAAGGATACAGCAAAGGGAGGGAAAGAAGTTTTCATTTTGGAAGCAGAGAATATCATATTTGCGGAATGATTTCTCACCTGGGGCCCCAGTTGGCTGTGGCAGACGGAACGGCCCTGGCTCACAAACTCAAAAAAGAGCAGAAAATTTCTCTGGCATTCACCGGAGAAGGCGGCACCAGTGAAGGAGATTTTCATGAAGCCTTAAATGTGGCCGCTGTTTGGGATTTGCCGGTGATCTTTTTAATTGAGAACAATGGATATGGATTGAGCACGCCCGTGGATGAACAATACCGTTGCAAAGATCTTGTGGATAAGGCCATCGGTTACGGAATGGGTGGGGTTAAGATCGACGGCAATAATGTTCTGGAAGTGTACGATACCATTAGAGGAGTGAGGGAGTTTTGCATCAGGGAACAAAAGCCCTATCTGGTGGAATGCATCACCTTTCGGATGCGGGGGCATGAAGAAGCCAGCGGAACCAAGTATGTTCCCAAAGAATTATTTGAAAAATGGGAAGAAAAAGATCCGATAAAAAATTACGAACGATGGCTGTTGGAGCAAAATGTGCTCAGCACTATTGAAATTGAAGCTACCCGTACCGAATTCAAAAATCATATTGAGGAAGAATTGCAAATCGCATTCGCCGCAGAACCCCTCGAGCCCGATTCGGAAGAGGAGATCAATGACGTGTATGCGAGACAGACAGTTGACACTGGAAAACAACCGCCACGGGAAATCGATCATTCTTCCATTTCCTATTCATCGGAATTTACAGAGCATCCTGAAAAAAGATTTATTGATGCTATCAGGGAAGGACTGTACCAGAGCATGATAAATCATGAAAACCTTATACTTATGGGGCAGGACATAGGCGAATATGGCGGCGCATTCAAGATCACTGAAGGATTCATAAATAAATTCGGTAAAGAAAGGGTGAGGAATACACCCTTATGTGAAAGCGCCATTCTGGGTTCGGCATTGGGGCTGAGTCTGGAAGGATTCAAAAGCGTAGTTGAAATGCAGTTCGCCGATTTTGTAGCAGTTGGATTCAACCAAATCGTAAATAACCTGGCCAAGATCCATTACCGATGGGAACAGCGGGCCGACGTGGTCATTCGTATGCCTACCGGTGCGGGTGTGGGCGCAGGCCCCTTTCATTCACAAAGTAATGAAGCCTGGTTCTTTCATATACCTGGCTTAAAGATAGTGTACCCTTCCACTACGCTGGACGCAAAAGGTTTATTGATAGCTGCCATCAATGATCCCAATCCGGTAATGTATTTTGAGCACAAGGCTTTGTACCGGAGTATCAGTGGGCCAACGCCTGAAGAATACTATGAAGTTGAGATCGGGAAAGCGCGTTGGGTTGAAGAAGGAGATGAAATATCCATCATCACTTATGGCGCGGGTGTGCACTGGGCGCTGGAATATGCAAACGGGCACAGGAATATTTCTGTTGATATTCTGGACCTTCGTACCCTGATGCCTTTGGATTACCATTCCATTCGCGACTCAGTTGAAAGAACCGGGAAGGTACTCGTATTGCATGAAGACACAATGACTGGAGGTATTGGCGCTGAGATTGCGGCATGGATCGTAGCGAATTGCTTTGAAATGCTAGATGCGCCGGTGATTAGATGCGCCTCCCTGGATACACCTATACCATTTAATACCGAACTTGAACAGAATTTTCTTGCCAAATCCCGGCTTGACCAGAGCGTCGGGGAACTGTTGAAATATTGAAATTGACGGGAATCAGTTTCGGCGAGGGATCGGTTTTTTTGATTGATCGCAATCATGCATCCCGGCCGATATCCAGTTCAATCCAGTTTTTTCATTTCTCCTCTTTGTCCATTATTGATGAACCAGATTCTGGTGACTTTTCCTGACGGATCCAATTCGAATTCCAACTGCCGGTCACTATCGTCTGCATAAAAGAATTTTGTGTTCGATTCCGGCACCAATTCTATGTCGGGCGACCCTTCGCGATGGCGGTATAATTTCCCATTTTTCCTGATGACTTCAATAGTGAGGAATGCCTTGTATTTTCCCACATATCTGTCCAGGAGTGAGGTGTCAATCTTGAATTCCTTATGTTCATAAGGGATCGCAACCGGAATGTCGAACAGAATATCAGCCAATCCTTCGGCGATACCATCCGCATTGGAT
This sequence comes from uncultured Bacteroidota bacterium, assembly GCA_937902875.1. Classification (GTDB taxonomy): domain Bacteria; phylum Bacteroidota; class Bacteroidia; order Chitinophagales; family Chitinophagaceae; genus PSRI01. The sequence continues at coordinate 6,488 of CALFNL010000430.1, forward strand.
TCATTGTTAGATAATACGATGATGCAGATATCGTCATTTACAAAACGGCTTATATTGGATGCAAAACCCGGAATGCCTCCATTATGCCAGATTCGAAAATGTTTTTCCAGGGAATCAATCACTATTCCATATCCATAATTGCTTTTACCCGGAGTAAACATTTTTTGCCGGGAAGAGGCGTTGATCACACTATTTCCAAGAAGAGCCCGGTGCCACTTAAAGAGATCTTCGGTGGTTGAATAGATGACGCCCGCGCTGAATGGCCATTCCATGGATATCCACTGGGCATTGACATAATTCTTTCCGTGTTTGGAGTAGCCATGCGCCCTCTGCGGCAAAATGGTGTCTGTATTATCCGTTCCCGAATTGTTCATTCCGAGCGGCTCCAGAATATGCTTGCTAAGGAAATCGCCATATGATTGTCCCGATATTTTTTCGATGATGGCGCCCAGCAGAAAATACCCGGAATTATTATACTTCCAACCCTTGCCTGGAGGAAAATTATAAGGCCTGTTCCTGAAGAAGGAAATGATAGAATCCCTGGACCAGGAGAGCCTGTTTACCGAACCAAAATCTTTCTGATCTGTATAGCTAGCGATACCGGAACTATGGTTGAGCAGCATGTGAATGGTCACACTATCGCCTTTGGGAAAATCGGGAAAGAATTTATTCAGCCGGTCATCCAACGATAATTTTCCCTGTTCGACCAACTGCATGATGCAGGCGGCCGTGAATTGCTTGGTGATGGAACCGATTCGGAATTTGGTAGAAGGAGTATTGGGCAATCCCCATTCCCTATCCGCCAGTCCGAATCCATTATTGAGTAATATCTTATTTTTTTGAACAACCAGAACAGAACCGCTGAAGCCTTTGATGCTGGTCTGTGCCTTCATATACTGATCCAATATCTGGGCATGGTTCTTCTGTGCCGGCGATAATAGCGGCAAAAGCATCAGGAGAAGAAGAGCTCTCATGTTTTATTTTTTTTGATCGGCCTTAAGAATCTTCAGTTTTTGTTTTGCGTTTTCGTTGTTAGGGTTCAGCTCAAGGGACTTTTCATAATTCCAGGTGGCTTCTTCAACCCTTCCATTTAACATCAGCGCTTCGCCATAGCTATCATAAACATTGTAGGAGTCGGGATAATTTTCAACGTTTTTCTGAAAGAAAATCAGGGCTTCATCCATCTTTTTCTCATCCAGAAGACTATATCCATATGTGTTGATCACTTCTTCCGGGGGCATTATGGTATAGCCGTATTGCCGGGAAAGATCCCTGTAATGCCGTTCAAAGACCTTGTAAGGAAGAGGAACCATACTGGTATCCATTGCTTCAGGATACCAATGCGGGAACACGAATCGAATGGCGTCATAAAATGCTTTTACGGGTTCCGCGATATGAGATTCTTCCGGATAATATTGGTACTCATAATGGAAACTTCGGAATTTTCTTTTTTTAAGAAGTGAATCCAGGCTCAGGGCGTCTTTGTGAAACTGGCCGCCTTCTTTGCCATCGCTGAAGAATAGGATTTTATCGCTCACCTGGTCCTCTGTGAGGTTTTTGTCTGCTCTTTTAAGGATCCATCGGTTATCCCACCACAAGGCGGGGCTGATTGAAATATAAGCATTGAAGAGTGCGGGATTTTCGAGCATGCAATAGAGGGTCATGAGTCCTCCCAACGAATGCCCACTGAAAATACGGTAAGGAGCGGTTCTGTAATGCTCATCAATATAGGGTATCAGTTCTTCCTCTATGAAATGCAGAAATTTTTCGCCTCCGCCACTGGAACTCAAATAAACCGAAATGGAATCGGGTTTGCCGTCATAGCCTACTCTTGCGTGTGTGGGAGTGAGGTCGCGTGCGCGATTATTATTCGCGATCCCCACCACTATCATCTTCGGAAGCACGGGATAGCTTTCGGAGAGATAATGAATCTGGCCTGCAACCATGTTTATATGTGCCGCACCATCCAAAAGGTAAATGACGGGATAAGTGGAGGGAGCATAAATGGTATTTTCCGAGGGAGTATAAATGTAGAGTTTCCGGTCTTCATTTAAGATATCTGAATGAATGGTGATCAAATCCGCCGCTACCACTTTTCCTGTTTTCTGAGCTTTTGCATGTAGTGACAATAAAAAGAGACCCAGATAAATAATTTTCATGATACAAATGTTAAATGAAAAAAGCTGCTCAAAATGATGTTCTTTCTTGTTCAGCAATTTGTCTTATCGCCAACGAGCGGGTGTTATGGACTACATACAGGGCCATCAGGGTTTCCAGGGGAAAATTTTGGCATCAACAATATAACAAAGAGTTCCTTTATACCGATGATAAATTTGTTATCCGGCAATAGGAGGCGATAAAGGCTTCTAATCCCTATTTGGCCCCGATCTTTCATTCGATATTTTTCTGAAATAATAATAAAAAGGTATGCCCGTCATTAACAATCCGAACCCCAGCAGGGACTGTTTGGGTTCAACCATCACAGTGTTCACCACCAGGATCAGTGAAAACAAGATAATTATAAGAGGAATCACAGGGTAGCCGACTACTTTGGAGGTAATGATCCCCTTTCTTTTCATTCTTACCAAACCCCATACTACCAGGCCAAAAAAAAGGTAAGCAGTAAAAATAATCATGTTGGTGAGGAGGTCAAAAGTTCCGGTAATCACCAGCACGCAACTCCAGATTGCGGAATAGATCAGGGACTTGTATGGAGTTCTGAAAACGGGATGAACATATGCCGCCTTACGAAAAAAAACCTGTTCCTGGGCCATGCGATAGTAAACCCGCGGGTAAACCAGGATACATGCATTCACTGCACCGAATGTGCTTATCATAATCAAAATGGAAAGGAGCACTTTGCCCGTTCTGCCCATAATAACACCGGCCACTTCCGATGCGGCAATCTGGTTCTCACCAATGGCGGCGAGTTCTGGAAGCGTCAAAACGCGCATGAATACGAAATTCAATGACACATACAGTATCATGGCGATTCCCACACCGGCAATGATGGCCAAAGGAACATTGCGCGTGGGATTCCTGATTTCCCCGGTAACATAGGTTATATTGGCCCAACCATCATAGGCCCATAATGCGCTAAGCATGGCGCCAAATAAGGCGCTGAAGACGGGGAGGTGCATGGGAACCACTTCGGTTCGGGCATTGCTATCCGTTATATTCCCCGATGTATAAAACAAACCCACAGATATGAGCAATATTATGCCCAGGATCTTCGCGGCGGTTACAATATTGTTTAATACTCCCCCATTCTTAACTCCCCGGATATTAAGCCAGGTGAGCAAAGCAATCAGGAATATGGCAAACAATTTTACGCCGGAACTGGCAAATGGAAATATGAACTGGCCGATGGAAATATCCTTCCATGCTTCCAGTGGGATTGGGAAATGTACGAGTGTATTTACTGATTGGGAGAATACAAAAGCCAGAGCCGCTATTGCGCCGCTACCTCCTATCACGAATATCATCCAGCCGAAAAGAAAAGCCAGGAAATTGCCGTAAACCAGCCGGAGATATTCGTATACGCCTCCCGTTTGAATTGTCATGCTGGCCAGCCCGGCATAAGTGAAAGCGCCGAACATGGTGATGATACCCGCTATGATCCAAGCCAGCAGGATAAGCGGCTCACTCAGACCGGTCAAAGCCATCGGCGCAATTTTCTTGAATACCCCTGAACCAATCATGATTCCCGCAACCAGCAAAATACCCGTTGGCAAACCAAGAACCCGGTTCAGGGGAATTTTTGTTTTGTCTGTTTGAATGTTTTTATTTTCCATTCATATGCGTTGATGTACTATCGTTTGGAGATTCCAGGGTCCAATCTTTCACTCTTGTCCGGGATGGTAAGTTTTTTCCGCATGCTTTACTACATCCTCCTTATAAAACAGCACTTCCTTGAATTCTCCATGGGTGTACATAATGGCCTGGTCGTTGAAATGAGTTGACAAAGGGTTGCCGCTTTCTCCTCCGGTGAGTAAGGATTTCGCTCTTATCTTTTGTCCGAATTCCACGGCACAAATAAAACTATTACCATTATAACCATATCTCATTTGGGTGCCCGGAAAATAATTGCTCACAAAAGATGGCAGGCAACCCCAAAGCGAACTGGCCATGCCCATTGGCAGACTGGGATGATTGTCGTCAAAAATTTCATTGATGGCGCACGTGAGTCGCTGGTATCTGTTAATATTTCTCCAGGGTATCTTCCAGTTGCCATATTTATTATTCAGGTTGTCAACTGCAAGCTT
>CALFNL010000431.1 GCA_937902875.1 uncultured Bacteroidota bacterium
CAAGATTATTTGAAATTGAAATAACCCTGGGCAAAAAGAATGACTGACTAAGGAGGCAATACTGGCTCTTAATACTATCCCGGATGCGCAGGAATTCTTATTTCAAGAGCTTTCTATTTTGAAAAGTATAAAACAGTTGGCCCCGAAAATAAAATAGAACATTCAATTCCCGTTCCCATCGGTCTTGAGATTTTGCTTGTTCAATTTTCTTCTCCTCCCATCATTTCTCTCTCTAATTCCTCAAACTGCACCATATCCCATGCTTCACTTTCTGTAGGGGTTATATTCAGTTTTTTCAGGAACTCATCATTCTCCAGCATTTTTACTACTTCCGGCTGGAGATTGCATATTATGAAAGACCTTTTGTCTTCATTGGCTTTTTCTTGTTCAGATACCAGAAAAGTTCCAAACTCGGGGTTTGTCTCCCTCACATACGCCATGTTAAGAATTATGTTCTTAACAGGATTTTGAATGCAATTTCGGAACAATCGCGTCAAATATTCTGTCATATTTGCAGGTAAGACGGCGTCATTCAGCGTTATGACATGGAATTTCTCCTTGGTATTGATTTTGACATTCATAATGGATGCCACTATGGTTATTTGGATTTTTGCAGGAGTCAGTCCGGTTGTTGACCCGATTAGAAGCCAGTTGGCCAGGTTTACCGGAACGAATGGCGGCCGGCCGGAGCTTAATTGATAAACTGTTGCCAGCCACACAATAATATGCTCTCCTGCAATGTTCTAGTAATCAGAAGTCAAAAATATTCGTTATTATTGTATTGTGTCAAAATAAATTCAATTTAAATGGATAATAACTTTTCGGCCCAGGTTAAAGAGATCATTTCGTTTAGCAGGGAAGAGGCTTTGAGACTGGGGAATGATTTTATTGGTACGGAGCATTTACTGTTGGGGTTGATACGTGAAGGTGAAAATATGGCGGTGAAGATTTTGAAGAATCTGAACGTGGACTTGTATGAGTTGAGAAAGGAAGTGGAGCTGGCAGTAAAGGATAAGACCGGTAAGAATATTGCCAATATCAATAGTTTACCCTTAACCAAGCAAGCGGAGAAAGTGATTCGGGTAACCGTGCTCGAGGCAAAGGCCCTGAAGAGCCCTACGGTTGAAACGGAACATCTGATGCTTTCGATTCTCAAGAACAAGGAAAATATTGCTACACAAATTCTAAATCAATTCGACGTGGACTACGACCTCTTTAGAAACGAATTAGGCATGGTGAAGAGTAATGATGTGCGCAGCGAGTACACCGACGACCCTGATGATGATTTTGATGAAGAGAAAAAAAGCTATCAGCAAAAATCCAAATCAGCACAATCAGGCAATGCCAAGAGTAAGACTCCGGTGCTGGATAATTTCGGCAGGGATATTACACGGTTGGCAGAAATGGGAGCATTGGACCCCATTGTAGGAAGGGAAGAGGAAATTGAAAGGGTTTCACAGATACTCTCACGGCGTAAGAAGAACAACCCTATTCTCATCGGGGAACCGGGAGTAGGTAAAACCGCTATTGTGGAAGGACTCGCGCTGCGGATCGTGCAAAGAAAAGTATCCCGCGTGCTATTTGATAAGCGCGTGGTATCGCTTGATCTTGCCGCCCTGGTGGCAGGTACCAAGTACCGCGGTCAGTTTGAAGAAAGAATGAAAGCCATCATGAATGAGCTGGAAAAAAACCGCGACGTGATTCTGTTCATTGATGAAATCCATACTATCGTGGGTGCCGGTGGCGCCAGCGGATCGCTCGATGCTTCTAATATATTCAAACCGGCATTGGCCAGGGGCGAATTGCAATGCATTGGAGCTTCCACCCTGGATGAATACAGGATGTACATTGAAAAAGACGGGGCACTCGACCGTCGTTTTCAGAAGGTAATGGTAGATCCTCCAAGCGTGGATGAAACCATTCAGATCCTTCAGAATATTAAAACCAAATACGAAGAATACCATAACGTTACCTATTCCGAAGAGGCCATTGACGCCTGCGTGAAGCTGAGCGATCGCTATGTGACCGACAGGCTCCTGCCCGACAAGGCGATCGATGTGATGGATGAAGTGGGAGCGAGGGTGCATCTGAAAAATATTAACGTGCCCCAGGAAATTGTTGACCTGGAGAAAAAAATAGAAGACATCAAGCAGGAAAAAAACAAAGTGGTGAAAAGCCAGCGTTTCGAAGAAGCCGCTTCACTCCGCGACAATGAAAAACGCCTGCAGGAAGATCTGGAAAAGGCGAAAGCGCATTGGGAAGAAGAAAGTAAACATAAGCGTTATCCTATAGATGAAGAAGCCATAGCCGAGGTAGTGAGTATGATGACGGGCATTCCCGTGAAGAGAATGGTTCAGGCCGAAACGGAAAAACTAAGGCGGATGGCAGACGACCTCAAGAGCGCCGTTGTGGGGCAGGAGCAGGCCATTCAAATTGTGGTGAAGGCCATACAGCGTAACCGCGTAGGGCTTAAAGATCCCAAGAAACCCATTGGAACATTCATTTTCCTGGGACCTACCGGCGTTGGTAAAACGGAATTGGCGAGGGCCCTTGCGAGGTATATGTTCGATTCAGACGATTCCCTGATCCGCATAGACATGAGCGAATACATGGAAAAATTCACGGTGAGCCGCCTCATCGGCGCGCCTCCCGGCTACGTGGGATATGAAGAAGGCGGACAGCTAACAGAAAAGGTTAGACGTAAACCCTATTCTGTGGTGCTGCTCGATGAAATTGAAAAAGCGCATCCTGACATTTACAATATCCTCTTGCAGGTATTGGACGACGGCCAGTTGACCGACGGACTCGGCAGGAAAGTCGATTTCAAAAACACCCTGATCATTATGACCTCCAATATAGGCGTACGCCAGTTGAAGGACTTTGGTGAAGGAGTTGGATTCGCCACCGCGGCAAGGCAACAAACTACCGACGAAAACAATAAGGCTGTAATTGAAAAAGCGCTCAAGCGCACATTCAGCCCCGAATTCCTAAACAGGATCGACGACGTAGTGGTCTTCAACACTCTCACGAGGGAACATATCTTCCAAATCATTGATATCCTCATGAAGGGTGTAATGAAGAGGCTGAATAATCTGGGCTTCTCCCTGGAACTAACTGAAGATGCTAAGAGCTTTATCGCCGAAAAAGGATATGACCAGCAATTTGGCGCGCGTCCTTTGCACCGGGCCATTCAAAAATACCTGGAAGATCCCCTGGCCGAGGAAATCCTGAATATGAGCATCAAGGTTGGTGATGTGATGATCGCCGACCTCGACAAAGAGAATTCAATATTGAGATTCACTTTGAAAGAAGGGAGCAGGAAAGAGAAATCAGAAGCTTAATTGATCTTAGATCATATAACTTTAATGCCGGCTTTTCAATAGCCGGCTTTTTTATGCTCATACCTGGCGCAGTGTTTTCTCTTTGCCCAAAAATACATATTTGTTCGCAGGGTTTATGATTCATAAGTTGCTTTTCCTGTTTTTTTGTTTCAATTTTACTGCCACATTTAATTGACATGAATCCCAAGAAAATTATCATAACCATTGACGGCTTCACTTCCTGCGGCAAGAGCACATTGGCACAGGATCTGGCCAGGGAGTTGAATTACCTTTATATCGACAGCGGCGCCATGTACCGCGCCATTACTTTATATTTTCTGCGTAACCACATTGACTGGACAAAGTCAGGAGCGGTGAAAACGGCATTGAAGAACATTGAGCTGGAATTTACATTCAATCCCGAAACCCGGCGATCAGAAATTTTCCTCAACGGCGAAAATGTGGAATATGTGATTCGCGACCTGGTGGTTGCGGAAAAAGTGAGCGAAGTGGCAGCCGTAAAAGCGGTAAGAACATTCGCAGTTGCCCAACAAAGAAAAATGGGAAAGCAAAAAGGCATCGTCATGGACGGAAGGGATATTGGAACCGTGGTATTTCCCAAGGCGGAATTGAAAATCTTCATGACGGCGGATATTATGGTAAGGGTGGAGCGAAGGTTCAAGGAAATGTTTGCCAGGAATCCCAATATCACCATTGAGGAAGTAAAGGCCAATGTTGAAATGAGGGATTATATCGACTCTCATCGCGACGTAAGCCCACTGAGAATGGCATCCGATGCCATTGAATTGGACAATTCAAATATGACCAAGGAAGATCAATTACAATTTGCCCTGGACCTCGCCCGAAAAAAACTCAGAGCCTGAAATATTTTTGGAATTTATTGAAATGCCTTGGCCAGCTCATCCATCTTTTGTTCCAACGCATAGAGGGAAGCCAGCTTGCTGATCACTGCCTCCACCAATGCATCGGGGCAGGATGCTCCGCTTGTTATCAGGATCCTGGCAACCGGTTTGGATGGTAAGAAATCATGCGTAACCTGTTCTTCCCTGCTCTCAAAGTGATAGTGCAGTATTTCATGGCGGGATAGAATCTTTTCCTCATTTTGTATAAAATAGGTGGGAAGCCTGTTTTCACATAATTCCACCAGGTGTGAAGTATTGGAACTATTGTATCCTCCAATAACAATCGCGAGATCTGCCTCGGTATCCAGCATGGCAGTAACCGAAGTCTGGTTATCATTGGTGGCATAGCATAAGGTGTCCCTGGTGTCGGCAAAGCGAGCGCCGATATTCTCTTCGCTTAGGCTGTAATGTTGCATCATCACCTGCTTCAGGTAGTCTGCTATGGCCTGCGTATCACTCGCAAGCATGGTGGTTTGGTTCACCACACCAATGCGTTGCAGGTGCCGCCCGGGCTCAAAACCTTCAGAATAGCGCCCCCTGAACTCCCGGTAGAAATCCGAAGCGGGTCGTTCACCGGTGATGTAGCGGGCCAGTTCAATCGTTTCATTCATATCATTCACAATCACCGTGGGGGCCTTGACCGCGCTATGTGAAAAAGTGGCCCTCGTTTCCTCATGCCTGGGTTTACCATGAACAATCACGCTATATCCTCTCCTGGCTATTTGTTCGGAGCGGTTCCAGACTTTTTCAACAAATGGACAGGTAGTATTGAACTCTTCAATTTGCAGTCCGGCTAATCTTAACTTTTTTTCGATATCTAAAGTGGTGCCGAAAGCGGGAATGATTACAATATCTTCCTGCTTCAATTCTTCGAATGGGATCAGTTGCCTGCCATTGGTATCCTGCAGGAAATGAACACCTCTTTCCAGGAGGTCTTCGTTCACATGCGGGTTATGGATCATTTCACTCAGCAGAAAAATCCGGCGTTCGGGATTTTCCTCGATGGTTCGGAATGCGATTTCGATTGCGTTTTCCACTCCGTAGCAAAATCCGAAATGCCTGGCCAGATATATTTGCAAGGGGCCGAAATCCAGGAGGGTAGGACTGAAATCCTTTTTCATCCTGTCGTCCATCTTCCGCCTTTGTTTGATCGCGGAAATCAACGGGCTGCGATAAATTATGGGAACATTAAATTGTTTCATAACCTTCAATAGGGATGCGCAAAGGTACGAAGTTGGCACGCAAAAGCGAGCGGGGCCTTAGCGGCAATGGCAGAACCCTGCGTGGCTCTCAATTCATATTTACTTATCTTTCCAAAAAATCATGGCCCGGCAATTTATGATCGGAATCGCGGCCGTCTTAATTCTCGGTTGCATCGATTCCGGTTCTGTAATTTCAAAAAATCCAATCAGCCAAAGGAATAGTATGAGCAGTAATTTTAAGAGAGCAGGATGGCGAAATCACACAAATGTATATGAGGTGAATATTCGCCAATACACGCCCGAAGGGAGTTTTAATGCATTCGCGAAACAATTGCCCAGGTTGAAAAAAATGGGAGTTGAAACCCTTTGGTTCATGCCCGTAACAGCGATCTCTAAGGAAAAAAGGCAGGGCTCATTGGGAAGTTATTATGCCGTCTCTGATTATACCGCCATCAACCCCGAATTCGGAACCCTCGATGATTTTAAGAATCTGGTGGCGGAGGCACATGGCATGGGATTCAAAGTTATCATCGACTGGGTGGCCAACCATACGGGCTGGGATCATGTGTGGACGAAATCACATCCCGACTACTACGAAAAAGACAGTAGCGGCGGTTTTAAGCCCGCGCCAGGCATGGCAGACATCATTGAATTGGATTACAACAATCCCGCCATGGTGGATGATATGATTGCCGCCATGCAATTCTGGGTAAAAGAATGTAAAATAGATGGATTCCGTTGCGATCTGGCTTCATGGGTGCCGCTGGTGTTTTGGCAAAAGGCAAGGTCGCTGTTGGATAAGCATAAACCACTGTTCTGGCTAGGCGAATTTGACCCCCTGGATAGCCCTGACTATATGGATGTGTTCGACGTGGCATTCACCTGGACCTGGATGCACAAGACTGAAGATTTTTACAAGAAACAACGCGACCCCGTCCTGCTCCTCGATGTATTGAAAAAGTACCAGGAAGTCCTTCCCGCGGAGACCAGTGGATTATTTTTCACCTCCAACCATGATGAAAATACCTGGAACGGTACCGAATACGAAAAATATGGTGATATGGCAAAGGCACTCGCCGTGTTCAGTTGCACCTGGAAGGGAGTGCCACTGGTTTACAGCGGGCAGGAATTACCGAATTTCAAGAGACTGAAATTCTTCGACAAGGATACTATAGCATGGACCGGTAAATTTGAACTTCAGGAATTTTACCACAGGCTGTTATCACTTCATAGCTCACATCCCGCCCTGGCCTCAGCCGATAAACATGCAGAGACAACTATCCTGCCCATTTCCACCGACAGCAGCATTCTGGCATACATGAGAAAAAAAGGTGATCGGGAAGTGTTAGTCCTGCTCAATCTATCGCCTTACCCAAGTAAGTTTACATTACCACCGGGGAGCATTTCGGGTAATTTTAAGGAATTATTCAGCGGTCAAAAAAAGGTTTGCCGGCCCGATTCCCAATTTGAATTGCCCCAATGGGGATATAAGGTATATTTCAAATGAGTACGGAGCCTTGAAAGAGTATCAGGAATATGGCCGCGTTGAATGAATATCGCAAGCAAATTTCCCGGCGGCAGATATGCATGTGAAACAACAGGTGGCACTCCCTTTGAAATGAATCATTTATTTTGCTGTAAAAAGGAATAAATACGGCAACAAAAAAAGCCGGACTCATATCGCCCGGCTTTTTCCTGCTTTGAATATTATTATTGACCGTCTTTGCTCAGGTCATAAGTATACATTCCTTCATATCCGGGGTAAAAACCTTCAAGCTTTATGTTCTTGCCGGCTTTTTGAACGGCGGATGTCAATTCATCAACACTCTTCACTTCATTGCCGTTTACTCGTATTATGATGAATCCATCACGCATACGGGTCTGTTCGTCTATTAAGCCATTACCGGCGATCTTCTTTACGAGCACACCCCCGGCCTGCCCGTATTCTGTTGCTTTTTTCTTGTCAAGTGTTACGAATTCGGCTCCGAGATCATCGAGAGGAGAAGTCCTCACTATATCATAGGTTCCGGTCTTATTCTTCAAGGTTACATTGGCAGAATATTCTTTTCCGTCTCTCAGGTATGATATAGATGCCTTGTCGCCTGGCTTCAACCTTGCAATCTGTTCAACCATTTCATTGCCGCTGATTACCTTGGCGCCATTGATCCTGGTGATATAATCTCCGGTCTTGATTCCCGCAGCGGCGGCCGCTCCGTCTTTGGCAGCTTCCCTCACATACACTCCAAGTCCATCCTTATATCCCAGTTTTTCTTTTTCAGAATCAGGAGCATAGTCGGGCAGGTAGGATATGCCAAGATAGGCTCTTTGCACCGTACCGAATTGTACCAGGTCATTCACAATTTTCTTTACAATATTTACGGGTATGGCATAGGAATAACCGGCATAGGAACCAGTTGGCGAGGCGATCGCGGAATTAATTCCGATCAGTTCACCATTTGTATTAACAAGTGCGCCACCACTATTGCCCTGGTTTACCGCGGCGTCTGTCTGCAAAAATGATTCGATGGGCGTGGCACTTTTTTGCTGGTTCAATCCCAGGTTCCTTCCTTTGGCGCTAATGATACCGGCGGTTACTGTGGTCTCCAGGTTCAGAGGATATCCGATTGCCAATACCCATTGGCCTACCTGCACGTTATCTGAATTTCCATAAAGCATGAAGGGTAATCCCTTGGCCTCAATCTTCAGAACCGCAAGGTCACTGCTGGGATCTGTTCCAATCACTTTGGCAACATATGATTTCTTATTATTCAGCGTCACCTTGATTTCGTTGGCTTCGTCAATCACGTGATTATTGGTAACAATATAACCATCTTCGCTAATGATCACACCCGAACCTGATGCTCTCTGCGGAATGGTTCTAACCTGCGGGCCTCCGAAGAAATCGTCGAAGAAATCGTCGGGAAGCAGACCCTCAAATGGGTTCTTCTTCCTTGGAAGATTATTACTGGCCTGCTCTTTCCCTATCCCCGTTGTAATATGCACCACAGCGGGAATAGCTGTTTTGGCAGGCTGTTCAAAATCAGCTGGG
>CALFNL010000432.1 GCA_937902875.1 uncultured Bacteroidota bacterium
AAAACTGCCATCTTCTACTATCACAGGAGATGCCTGCAAAGGTTCCAGCACGCCTCCAATGCCAACACCGCCACTCAAGTGCACACCTTTCCCTATCTGGGCGCAACTGCCAACCGTGGCCCAGGTATCCACCATGGTTCCTTCGTCAACATAGGCTCCGATATTTACAAAACTGGGCATACATATCACGTTCTTCGCAATGAAGGCTCCATAACGCGCAACAGATCCGGGCACCGTCCTTACGCCCAACAAACCGAATCCTGATTTCAATACCATTTTATCGTAAAACTCAAATGGAGGATTTGTCCAGGTTTGCATGGGCTGAATATTAAAATACAGAAGTATGGCCTGCTTCACCCATTCATTTACCTGCCAGCCTCCGCTAACCGGAGACGCTACTCGCAAACGCCCCTTATCCAATTCTTCAATTACATTCCTGATCGCGTCAATGTATATGGGATCTTTCAATAATTCCCTTTTGTTCCAGGCTTCCAGAATTCTGTCTTTCAATTCCATTGTCGGGTATTTTTTTGCAAACATAAGGGAAAGACCAGATGTGTAAATATGCCGCTGAAATAGTTTAGGTTTGGCAAAAACTGCCATGCCCTTCGAATCAAAAGAGGCATGGTCACCTTGTGCTTGAAAATAATTCGCTGTTCTGGCTGAATATCAAAAAATGAGAGGCGAAGTTTATACGCGTTACAGGGTGTATCAAAAAACCGGATTGATCATTCAATATTAATTTTTAACTCTGGCATTTCAAATTGGAAGACTTTTCAAAAGATATTGAAAACTGTCTGAACACACTCAGGGAAGGGGGCCTGATACTATATCCCACGGATACCATTTGGGGAATTGGCTGTGATGCTACCAATGAAGAAGCGGTGCAGAAAATTTATCGCTTAAAAAAAAGAGAAGAGTCAAAAAGCATGATTGTGCTTCTTGCCGATGAAAGAGAATTGCTGCGCTGGGTGGCCGGTCCCGATCCTCGAATATTCGATTATTTGAAAACGGTTTCAAAGCCTACTACTGTCATTTATGATGGAGCCATTGGACTGGCATCTAACCTGGTGGGCCCTGATGGGAGCATTGCCATCAGGCTCACCCGCGACCATTTTTGCAGGGAGTTGATCAGGAGGTTCAGGAGACCGGTCGTATCCACCTCGGCGAATATTTCCGGAGAACCGCCTCCCCGGAATTTCTCAGAAATTCCAAACCTGATAATTGATTCGGTGGATTATGCGGCTCAATACCGCAGGAATGATACAAATTTGGCGCAGGCGTCTTCCATAATCAGGTGGAACAACGATGGCAGCATTACAAATTTGAGAGGATAGTAAGGAACAGAATCAAAATCCCGCGGCCTGGCAGATTCTCCCTGCTCCGGAAGCAGGGTTCGGGTTTAGAATATTTTTAGTTCCTGCATTCAATTACAAGAGATGAAGTGTACATTGATAATTACTTCATTTATTGCCGCAAGATCCCTTTACCATCTTAGCCTTTCAGTTCTTAGCTTTGCGCCGGATGCAGAAATTTTTAATCATACAGACGGCTTTTATAGGTGATGTGGTATTAGCCACATGCCTGGTAGAAAAATTGCATGAAGTTTTCCCTGATGCTCAAATTGATTTCCTCTTAAGAAAGGGGAACGAGTCTTTGCTGAACGGCCACCCCTACCTGCATGAGGTATTAGTATGGGATAAAAAAACCAGTAAATATGAGTCGCTATGGAAAATGCTCTTGAAGATCAGAAGGAATAAGTACGATAAGGTGATCAATTTGCAGCGATTTGCCGCAACCGGATTCCTGACGGTATTTTCAGGAGCAAAGGAAAGAATCGGTTTTGATAAGAACCCTTTTGGCTTCTTGTTCAGCACAAGGGTCAAGCACCAGATAGGCGATGCCAACCATCCGCGCCATGAAATTGAAAGGAATCTTCACCTGGTGAAAGGATTTACCAACAACCTGATCATGAGGCCGAGGCTCTATCCCCTTCCGGCTGATTTTGCTTTCGTTGAATCTTATCAAAATCATCCATATATATGTATTGCGCCCGCATCGGTCTGGTTCACCAAGCAATACCCTCCCGAAAAATGGATTTCTTTTCTAAAAAAAGTTCCTGAAACTCATTCTGTATATCTGTTAGGCGCTCCCGGGGAAACAGCTTTGTGTGAAGAGATACGCCTCAATGTGAACAGGCAAACGGTAATTAATCTGGCAGGTCAATTGAGTTATCTTCAATCCGCGGCGCTAATGAAGAATGCCAGGATGAATTATGTGAATGATTCCGCGCCTATGCATTTCGCTTCCGCCATGAATGCGCCGGTAACGGCCGTATATTGTTCAACCATTCCTGCTTTTGGATTTGGACCATTGTCTGATAAGAGTTTTATTGTTGAAGTGGAGGAAAACTTATCTTGTCGTCCCTGCGGATTGCATGGCAGAAAGACGTGTCCCCTTGGGCATTTTCATTGTGCCTATCATATCCGGGATGAGCAATTGTTGCAGACAATCGGAAAATAGCATCATCATTTTTAATATCCCCCGTTTTCATTTCTAAACATTTGATGCAGGAACCGGAGAAAAATCATTCCGGGCAACTTCACCCAAAATAATTCGTAGTTCCTTCATATAACCACAAAAATGGATAGGGAACACCCTATGAGGAAACTCATGACCTTTGTATTTGCTTTGCTGTTAGCAATACCCGCCAGTTTTTCTTCATGCAATCACACCGGCGCAAGAAATTCTCCCAGCCTGCATGTTGGAGATTCCATAATCGCAAATGGTGGGAAATTGGCTTCAATATATTGCGGTTCCTGCCATATGTTACCAGATCCATCGTTACTGGATAAGAAAACATGGCGGCAATCTGTTTTGCCTCTGATGGGTCCCCACCTGGGTATTTTTCAATATAATTTCAAAAATTATCCCTCCAACATTGGCGACAGGTTCCTGGCCAGGAATTACTATCCTTCAAAACCTGGCATTACGCTCACTCAATGGCAAAATATAATTGATTATTATGACGCTTTATCGCCGGAATCACTTCCTTCCCAGAACCGACGGGAATCTATCATAGCAGGACTTCCTCTCTTTACACCGGAGAAGCCCGCACTGCAATATGAAACGCCTACCACTTCCTTTGTGAAAATTGACAATTCGGGTGATGCCCATCATTTGCTGGTCTGCGATGCAATTACCAGGAATGTGTATCGATTCAACAAAGATCTGGCGTTGGTTGATTCTTTGAAGGCCAAAGGACCTATAGTGGACATGGAATTACAAAAAAGCAGCATACTTGCATGTAATATTGGCGTGTTGAATCCGAACAATGGCAAATTTGGCTCCGGGGAGTTCATCACCTTCAACCATAAGCATAGAATGAAGGAAGATAATGTTCCCCTGTTTGAAAACCTCGGCAGACCTGTGCAGATAACTGCGGTGGACCTGAACCGTGATGGGAGGGAAGATTACCTTGTATGTGAATTCGGCTACCTCATGGGTTCGCTCTCATGGATGGAAAATAAGGGCGGAGGCAAATTTGAACACCATGTACTGAGCTCATTGCCGGGAGCTATCAAGGCCTATATCCGTGATGAAAACCACGATGGCCTGCCGGATATCTGGGTATTGTTTGCACATGCGGAGGAAGGTATTTTTCTTTTCACGAACAAGGGAAATGGACAATTCGACCAGCAGGAAATATTGCGTTTCCCTCCGGTTTATGGTTCTTCCTATTTTGAATTCGATGATTTCAATCATGACGGTTTTCCTGATATTCTTTATACCTGTGGCGACAACGGAGATTTTTCGCGCATATTGAAACCATATCATGGAGTGTATATTTTCTTAAATGATGGGAAAGATCATTTCACTCAAAAATATTTTTTCCCCTTAAATGGATGTTATAAGGCCATGGCCCGGGATTTTGACGGAGACGGGGACCTGGATATTGCCACGATCGCCTATTTTGCCGATTTTGGATCTCAGCCCGGGGAAGGTTTTGTTTATCTGGAAAACAAGGGCGATTTCAGCTTTCAGCCCTCTACCTTGCCTGAGGCGGAAGAAGGCAGATGGCTAACCATGGATGCCGGGGATCTTAATGGGGATGGGAAACCTGATATTGTATTGGGGAATTTTTCCGCAGGCCCAACCTTGATGCGTTCCAAGACTAACTGGGAAAAGGGACCTCCTTTTTTAGTACTGCTGAATCGTGGAAAATGATGTGTGGCAGCCAAATACATTGCAGAAATCAATGGGGCAGCTTAGGAATCGTGAATGAGGATTTTCTATCTGTTCAATTTTGCCTTCTTCCTACATTTGCAGGGTATGGAAATTCAATGCACGGAAGAAGAACAAACCATATTCAGGAAAATTGCTGAGGCTGGCGCCGAAATGCAAATTCAGGTATATGTGGTAGGAGGATTTGTCAGGGATAAGATCCTGGGCAGGGCCAATAGTGACCTGGATATTGTATGTGTGGGAGACGGCATTCAACTCGCGCATAAGGTGGCCGGGCGATTCCAGCCCAGGCCACGGGTGAATTTCTTTAAGAATTTCGGCACGGCACATATGTATGTAGATGAATGGAACATCGAATTCGTTGGTGCCAGGAAAGAAAGTTACCGATCTGATTCGCGCAACCCCGAGGTGGCTCCGGGAACGCTGGAAGAAGATCAGGAAAGGAGGGACTTCACCATCAACGCCCTGGCCATCAGCCTGAATCCCGGCGACTATGGTACCCTGATTGATCCATTCAATGGCATAAGCGATCTTCATAACAAAATCATCAGAACGCCCCTGGATCCGGGCATCACCTTTTCAGACGATCCCCTGAGGATGATGCGTGCGATCCGCTTCGCTGCAACCCTGAATTTCTCCATTGACCCGGCCACCCTTGAGGGGATCAGGAAAGATGCCTCGCGCATTCGCATCGTATCACAGGAAAGGATAACTGACGAATTGAATAAGATCCTGCAGGCAAAAAAACCATCCGTTGGATTCGACCTCTTATACCGTACCGGACTCCTCCAAATTATTTTTCCACAAATGGTGGATCTGGCGGGAGCGGAGTATCGGGATGGTTGGGGCACAAGGATAATTTCTACCATACTTTGCAGGTGGTTGACAACGTTGCGCAACAATCAAACGATCTCTGGCTTCGCTGGGCCGCAGTATTACACGATATTGGAAAGCCTGCCACCAAAAAATTCGAACCCGAACATGGCTGGACCTTCCATGGGCACGAAGTGGTGGGCGCCAGAATGGTGGCCAGGATCTTTGCAAGGCTCCGTCTGCCGCAAGATGAAAAAATGAGGTTTGTGAAGAAAATGGTAGAGTTGCATTTGCGGCCAATCAGCCTCACCAAAGAAAATATAACGGATTCGGCTATTCGCAGATTGCTATTCGACGCCGGTGACGATCTGGAATCACTGATGATTTTATGCAGGGCCGATATCACTTCAAAGAACAGGGAGAAGGTGAAACGCTATCTCTCGAATTTTGAACTGGTGGAGCAACGCCTTACAGAAGTGGAGGAGAAAGACCGTATCCGTAACTGGCAGCCGCCCATTACAGGAGAAATGATCATGGACATTTTTTCGATCCCGCCAGGAAAAGCGGTGGGCGAAATCAAAAATGCCATCAAAGATGCCATACTCGATGGCCTGATTGAAAACAACTATGAGGCGGCATACAATTTCATGATGAAAAAGGCAAAAGAACTGGGAATTGGCAATTGAATACTGGCATCCTGGTATTGCCATTAGCCGTATGAAATTATATATTCCTAAAATGGAGCACGCTCCCTGCGTGCTTTTTTGATATCATTTGCATTTCCAGCTCCCTGAATATGCAGGAATTATATTATTTTTGAATTTGGTGAGTACCACATTGCCGGGAACTGAAATAAGAAATTATGAAACTCTTAGTTCTGCTTCCCGATTCGGAAACGAGAATTGCGGATCATCAATTGAATTATATCATAACTATAAAACAAGGGCATGGCTATTCTGAGATTCAGGGTATATTTTGAAGAAGATGACAGCGTTTACCGCGACATTGCTATCAGGCATACTCAAACGTTTTATGAGTTGTATTCCTGTATCCTGAAAAGCTATGAATTCGATAATAAACACCAGGCAACATTTTTCAGAAGCAATGATAATTGGGAAAGAGGACGGGAAATAAGTCTCGAGAAATATGATAAGGTGTATAAAGCGGAGCCTCTGATCATGGCGGAAACTACTATTGGTTCAGAAATAAAGGATCCCAATCAGAAATTTATTTTCGTTTATGATTTTACCCGTAACTGGACCTTCCTTGTGGAATTGAT
>CALFNL010000433.1 GCA_937902875.1 uncultured Bacteroidota bacterium
TTTTCCTGACCCTGGTAAGATATTCTCTTCTAATGATAATCCGGATCTTTTTCATGTTCAATCAGGTTAATGAAATTTCTAAATACAATGGAAATAATTTTTTATTTTTCTAAACTGCCAATATTTACTTCGATGTAAGCTCATCAAATTCAAAAAAAAATGCAGACTACGGGCGTTTCGGAATGCTTAATTTTCCCCGGCTTCAACCGACTGAAACTGTCTGGCCAGTGCTGTTCCTTCAACCAATTTGATGAATATATCATTAAGTGAAGGCAGGATTTCATTGAATGAAACAATTTCCGCTCCCTGCCCCAGGAAATATTGCAGCACGTCATGTGGTTTTTTGCCCTCCTTTATCTTCACAATCAGGGAATGGTCTTTAGTGCCCACCGTTTCAAAAATACTGTCTTCATTCATAATCCTCGGCTTGCCGTCAAATCCAACCTGAAATAGATTCTCCTTGAAATCCTGCTTGGTTTGTTTTACGGTACCATCTAATATTTTCGCCCCTTTGTTGATTAAGACAATATGATTGCAGATTTCTTCTACCTGCTCCATACGGTGTGTGCTGAATATGATGGTGCTCCCATTTTGTGACAATCTGAAAATTTCATCCTTAATCAGGTTTGCATTCACGGGATCAAGTCCGCTGAACGGCTCGTCGAGTATGATGAGTCTAGGCTCATGTAATACGGTAATTACAAATTGAAGCTTCTGGCTCATTCCCTTGCTCAGGTCTTCCACCTTCTTATTCCACCAACTCTGCATTTCAAGCCTTTCAAACCAGATGCGGATCTTAGTGATCGCTTCATTTCTATGCAATCCCTTCAACTGTGCCAGGTACAATGCCTGTTCCCCAATTTTCATTTTCTTATACAGGCCTCTTTCTTCGGGCATGTAGCCAATCTTTACAATATCATTGGCAGGATCAAATTTCTTTCCATCGAAAATGATCTCTCCGCTATCGGGATAAAATATTCCGGTAATCATTCTCAGCAAGGTTGTTTTTCCGGCTCCATTGGGGCCCAGCATGCCAAAGATGGCTCCTTCGCTGATTTTGAAACTGATATCGTCCACGGCTTTTTGAGTGGCGAAATATTTCCGGAGATTTTTAACTTCTAAGATGTTTTGCATAAGCTGATAAGTTGCACAAATTCAGGATTTGTTACAGGTAAAACACCGAAATAGGTGTAAAAGGGTGAAACCAGGGATAAAGGTTCTAAAAAGATCTGATAATGCAAAGAAGGTTTTCAAAAGTTCATTGATGCGCTATCCATAATTTATGCCGGAAGCAAAACCATATCAGGTCTGAAATTCGGGTTTCATATTCCTAGTTAATTTAAAGGTTGAAACACAGGGCATTTAAGAGGGTTGAATTCATGAGCTCAATATGGCCGGCAGGGTGTTTGAATCTTATGTATGCCTATGGTAAACGATCGGAATGTTATTATGCGGGATCTCATACTAGCTTCCCAGTATGTTTGACGCAAGCGCCTCTGCAACTCTTTCACCGTCCATCGCGGCGCTCACGATTCCGCCGGCATAACCGGCGCCTTCACCACAAGGATAGAGATTCCTGATCTGCGGGTGATGAAGCGCCTCACCGTCCCTGGGTATTCTTACAGGGGAAGAGCTACGACTTTCGGTAGCCAATATCACAGCTTCATTGGTATAATATCCATTCATCTTTTTGCCAAAGGCTTTGAATCCTTCTGTAAGGGCTCGCTGAATGAATGGAGGAAGGACTTCTTCCAATAATGCTGAACGAATGCCAGGGAGATAGGAACAATCAGGCAGGGAAGAAGAAATTTTGCCGTTTACGAAATCGATCATTCTCTGAGCAGGCGCAACGAATTTTCCTCCACCCGCCTGGAATGCCTTTTGTTCGACTGATTGTTGAAAATGCAATCCGGCCAATGCGCCAAATCCCTCAAATGATTTGAAGTCTTTTTCTTCTACTGTAACAACTATTCCGCTATTGGCGTAAGGATTATTTCTCTTTGAGGGACTCCAGCCATTCACCACCAATTCACCCTGGTTGGTAGAAGCGGGAGCGATGATGCCTCCGGGGCACATGCAAAATGAAAATATTCCCCTGCCTTCTGCCTGCTGTACGAGGCTGTAAGAAGCCGGCGGCAAATAGGGATCGCGATTGATATGGGCTATGGGATTGCAATGATATTGTATCTGGTCAATGAGTATTTGAGGGTGTTCGATGCGCACGCCCAAAGCAAAAGGCTTGGGTTCAATCTGGATCTTGTTTTGATGAAGCATTTGAAAAATATCTCTGGCAGAATGACCAGTAGCCAAAATAAAGGCGCCTGCTTCAAAACTGTTTCCATCGGCTGTTTTAACGCCTTTGATCAAACCGGATTCCAGCATGAAAGAATTCACCTTTTTTTCAAACAGGAATTCTCCGCCACAATCTAAAATTGTTTTCCTTATGGCAGTGATGATATGCGGAAGCTTATTCGTGCCGATATGGGGATGAGCTTCATATAGAATGCTTTCGTCGGCGCCAAATTTTACCAGAAGATTCAGGATTCGGCTAACGTTGCCCCTCTTGGTGCTGCGGGTGTATAATTTGCCGTCGCTGTAGGTGCCTGCGCCACCTTCTCCGAAACAATAGTTACTCTCAGGATTCAATATTCCTTCTTTGTTCAGTACGGCCAGGTCTCTTCTTCTCGCCCTGACCTCCTTACCTCTTTCGAGAATGATGGGCCGTATTCGATGCTCAATCAATTTTAGGGCGGCGAAGAGGCCTGCTGGTCCCGAGCCGATGATGATGGCAGTCTTATTTGTTTTCCTGAGTTCATTAAATTGGAATTGCATCAATTGCCTTTGGAGAAAGGGTTCGTTGATGAATGCATTGACCGTCATGCTGATCCGCGCCTGCTTTCCTCTCGCGTCAATAGAACGTTTGAGGATGGTATAGCCGGTCAGTTCCGAAATCCTGATGCCTGCTGTGGTAACAATGGATTCTCTTATGGATGATTCATGTGCGGCTTCAGAAGGAAGCAGCCTGAGATTGAATTGTTTTTGCATATGCCGAGGTTAGGAAGTTATCCTAAAACTCTAATTCTAAAGTGAGGTGAGCGGAAACAAGTTAAAAGATCCTTTTTTATTAAAACCCTGCAGAATTTTTTGACGCGCTCAAAATGGCAGGTCATCAAGGTCGGCGGGAGTAGAGAGGTTATTGCCAACGTGCTCCGGAATGCTGGCTGCCTGGCCACCATCCTGCTGAAGGTTAATGGATTCCATTCTCCAGGCGTCAAGGTTGGTAATATAATTCACCTGTCCGTTTTTTTCCCACTTACTTCCTTTTATATTGAAATACACTTTTACGGATTCGCCAATAGTGAAGCGGTCGATCATAGCAGTCTTATCCTGAACACATTGAAATTTGACGTAGTTGGTAATTACTCTGCCTCCAATATCTTCCGATTTTTCTACTACGAACTCCCTTGTCTTAAAGGTTTGTGTCCTTTGCACTGTTTCGTACTTTGCAATCAATCTGCCGGTTAATTCATAACTCATTTTTCTGAAAATTAGACGGTAAAGGTAGGGCTAATAATTTATGGACTCTTTTTTAAAAATTACATTTTGTTTTACCCAAAAAAAAATCTATCTTCCAATTGGTCAAGCAGGAAGCTATGAAAATGAAAGAAGACTTTTCCAACGGAATGTTAGTGTATCATTTGATGACCTCCTGTTTTTCCTCTTACCTGCCACAATCAGTTCAGCGTGAAATCTACCCAGTCACCGGGTTTCAGACAAGTGAACCATCCTGTGTAACCTGTAAACGACCTTATTCCGGATTGAATGATGCGGCAGAATTGAATTTTCTGCGGCGGGAAATTCTTTTTGTAGTTTAAATGCCGTCGCGTCTGTGATTTACCAGGCTGGTATTATATTTGGAGTGTAGATATTGTTTGGGCTAAAATGGATTTTTTTTTGAGATTTTCTATCTGTAATTATTGCCAAAAAATCAAGTCAATAAAAAATTTTTTTTTCAAGAGGAATTCTGGATATTCGCTCCCCCGCTCAGGTTTTTTTTAGGTCATCACATTTAGAAGAACCGGGCAGTTCAGCCAAGAGAAAATTCATAACTCACTTATATAAACTTCTAAAGGTCTAATGGATAAGACACATGAAAAAGTTTGGAGCAATTGTCTAACGATTATAAAGGATATTGTAGAGTGGCAGCATTTCAAGACATGGTTTGAACCCATTAAGCCGGCGGCGTTGAAAGATAAGGTATTAACGATCCAGGTGCCAAGCCAGTTTTTTTATGAATACCTGGAAGAGCATTATGTAAATTTACTGGCGAAGACTTTGAAGCGGGAATTGGGTAAAGAGGCGAGGCTGGAATACAGGATCATGGTAGATGGAGGCAATGAAAAGAACCAGCCGCTCACGATGGATGTTCCCGGCCACGGTTATAAAACTTATTCAAATAACGAAATGGATTTTCCGCTGGTCATAAGTAATCCTGTCAAGAATCCCTTTGTAATTCCGGGTCTCAAGAAAATGCAGATTGACTCGCAGCTGAATCCTATATATACATTTGATTCCTTTATAGAAGGTGATTGCAATCGGGTAGCGCGCAGAGCAGGCAAAACAGTTGCCGAAAAACCGGGGGCCACTTCCTTCAATCCATTGGTCATTTACGGAGGCGTTGGTCTGGGCAAGACCCATCTGGCGCAAGCCATAGGAAATGAAGTGAAAAGATCCAATCCCAACAAAGTTGTTCTCTATGTGAGTTCGGAAAAATTTATCAATCAGTTCCAGGACCATAGCCGCAACAATGCCATCAACGATTTCATTCATTTTTATCAGATGATTGATGTATTGGTAATTGATGATGTGCAGTTCTTCAACCGCGCGGAGAAATCACAGGACGCATTATTTGCTATTTTTAATCATTTGCATCAGAGCGGCAAGCAACTCATACTCACTTCCGACAAATCTCCTAAAGACCTGGAAGGTGTGCAGGAGAGACTGCTGAGTCGTTTTCGCTGGGGACTGAGTGCCGACATACAGGTGCCGGATTATGAGACCCGGATTGAAATCCTTGAAAAGAAAATGAAGAATGACGGATTGGAAATGCCGAGAGAAGTTGTCAAATATATTGCGTACAATATACAAAGCAATGTGCGGGAACTGGAAGGTGCGCTGATCTCCCTTTTGGCACAGTCTTCGCTTAATAAACGGGAAATTGACTTAGAATTGGCGAAAAAGGTGTTAAGGAACTTTGTAAAAACTTCCTCTAAGGAAATCACCATAGAAACAATACAAAAAATGGTATGCGATTATTTCGACGTGCCATATGAAAGGCTTTTGCAGAAAACCCGCAAGAGGGAAGTAGTTCAGGCTCGTCAAATTACCATGTACCTGGCAAAGCTTTTCACCAAGAACTCATTGAAAACAATCGGTGAGCATTTTGGAGGACGAGATCACACTACTGTCATCCACTCTTGTCAGACGGTTAAGGACCTGATGGATACGGATGGCATGTTTAGGGAGAGTGTTATGGAATTGCAGCAAAAAGTGCAGCTCGCCGCCATGTGATGTGATGGCATTTCGAATGAAATGATGCTCCCGCCTGATGCGGGTTTTTTTGTGACCGGAAAAACGGTGAGCATGAGTTAGTTGCCTTTGCGGGCATTGAAGGAGTTAAAGACAAAATGAGCAGCATTCCATATTCCCGAATATCAATAGTCTAATCTTCCAAAACATTCCCCATTTCTCTCTTCCAAATCGCGGTTCTTTATTAATTTTCAGTCAGAAGCCTGCAAGATGGTTCACAAAGAAGCTATCATCAGAGGAAAAGTTCAGGGGGTTTTTTTCCGTGGATCTGCCCGGGAAAAAGCAGAAGAACTGGGCGTGAGGGGAGAAGTGAAGAATCTGCCCGATGGATCTGTGTGGCTGGTGGCCGAGGGAGAGGAAGAAGCGGTGAATGAATTGATCGCCTGGTGCTATGAGGGTCCGCTACGTGCGGAAGTGCAGGAAGTGATCGTAAATGATGGAGAGCTCAATGGGTACCGTGATTTTCGTGTAACGCGATAGTAGCCTGCAAGATGCTCCTGAACTGAGTGGGAATCGAGAATTGTTACCTATTTCATTCGCCACTGGTTCATCACTTTCTACAATTTCATCACCTGGGAAGGATGGTGGTTTATACAAACTTCTTTTTGGGATTTCTGGTCTTTCAACCTATTTTTGCCGTCCTTTCAACAAACCGGTGAGGTGGATGAGTGGCTGAAATCAGCAGTTTGCTAAACTGCCGTACGGGTTAAACTGTACCGAGGGTTCGAATCCCTCCCTCACCGC
>CALFNL010000434.1 GCA_937902875.1 uncultured Bacteroidota bacterium
CACGCAATTGCCACGGCCAGTCATTGCAGACCCTGGTGGAATCTGACAAATACGATGCGGGAGACTATAAACAAATTCCTTACCTGGATGTTTCCTGTGTATATAATGAACAAAATCAGGAGATTATACTCAATGTGGTGAACCGTCATCAGGACAAATCCATTGAGACTTCCATCTTAAATCAATTCGGAAAACTTGCCGGAAAAGCTACAGTTTATGAAGTGAACTCCGGGAATCTTAGTGATGAAAATTCCGTGGCTGAACAGAAAGTGAAAACCAGGGAAAAGGAAATTGGCGTGAATGGAGATGGCTTTAGTTATTCATTTCCCGCTCATTCCTTTACAATGATCAAGATTAAAATCAAGACTTAAAATAATTCATGATGAAGAGTTTAGTCCGTTATCATTTTCCCATCGTAATTTGTAGTGTGGGTATTTCCCTCACGCAGGCCCAGGATCGGCCGGGTAAGTTTGAACCCGTTAAATTTTCCCAGGTAAATATCACCGATAATTTCTGGAAGCCCAAAATTGATAAAGTGGCTACAGCTACGCTTGAAGCCTGCATGTACCAGACGGAAATCAATACCCCCCGCCTCCGTAATTTTGAAAAAGTGGCCAGGAAAAAAGGAGAAAAGCATGAAGGCATTTTTTATGATGATTCTGATGTGTACAAGGCGCTTGAAGCCATTGCCTATTCCCTCAAAACGCATCCGGATCCGGAAAAAGAGAGGAGAGCCGACGAATGGATCGACAAGATCGCCGCCGCGCAACTGCCGGATGGTTACCTGAATACTTATTTTACACTAACGGATCTGAATGCCCGATGGACAGATATGAGCATGCATGAAGATTATAACGGCGGACATTTGATCGAAGCGGCGGTTGCCTATTTTGACGCTACAGGAAAAAGGAAATTGCTGGATGTTGCCATCAGGTTTGCGGATCATTTCGATTCACTATTCGGGCCCGGCAAAAGACATTGGGTAACCGGGCACCAGGAATTAGAATTGGCGCTCGTTAAGCTCTATAAGAATACGGGGAACGAAAAATACCTGAAACTGGCACATTGGCTGCTGGAAGAAAGGGGACATGGTTATGCTAAAGGATACACGTGGACCGACTGGAAAGACACCGCTTATGCACAAGACCTCGTTCCCGTAAGGGATCAAAAGGAAATTACCGGCCATGCGGTAAGAGCCATGTACCTGTACACCGGCGCGGCCGATGTTGCGGCATTGACAGGCGATGAAGGCTATATGAGGGCTATGAAGACCGTATGGCAGGATGTGGTATTCCGCAATATGTACATAACCGGAGGCATTGGATCTTCCGGAGGAAATGAAGGATTCAGCGTGGACTATGACCTGCCGAATGAACAGGCCTATTGCGAAACCTGCGCTTCTGTGGGGATGGTATTCTGGAATCAAAGAATGAATGCATTAACCGGAGAGAGTCAGTATGCGGATGTTTTGGAAAGAAGTCTTTATAATGGCGCATTAGATGGGATATCCCTGAGCGGGGATCATTTTTTTTACGGCAACCCTCTTGCATCCACAGGCAGGAATGCCAGGAGGGAATGGTTTGGAACTGCCTGCTGCCCCGCCAATATTGCGCGTCTTGTTGCTTCTTTAGGCAATTATATCTATGCGAAATCAGACAATGGCATCTGGGTGAACCTATTCGTAGGAAGCAATACCACGATCCCGTTGCTCAAGGGTGAAGTTCCCCTTCAAATGGAAACCAATTATCCCTGGGATGGCAGGGTTAAACTTGTTACCAGTCCCACCAGAAAGACAAAATTCGCACTACATCTGCGGATACCTGGATGGGCGCGTAATATTGCCGCTCCGGGGGATTTATATCGCTTCATGGATACTGATAGCTCCGGATTTACACTGCAGTTGAATGGTAAACCAGTTGCATTTACCATGGACAATGGCTATGCGGTGGTTGAAAGGGAATGGAAAAATGGAGATGAATTGATTCTAAACTTACCCATGAACGTGAGAGAGATTGCGGCGAAGCATGAGGTGAAATACGACCAGGACAAAGTGGCCCTTCAACGTGGACCATTGGTCTATTGCATTGAAGGAACCGATAATAACCAAAAAGCCTGGAATATCATTTTACCATCCGGGTCTCAATTCACGACACATCCATTTCAGGTATTGACGGAATCCGTCATCAATATTCAGGCAGAAGTTCCTGCGGTGCACATCAGTTCCGATGGGTTAAGCGTGACCACCGATAAGAAAATCATCACAGCTATTCCATATTATACATGGTGCAATCGCGGCAGTACACCAATGCAGGTTTGGTTGCCCACCAAAATAATGGATGTGAAGCTGGACTATTGAATCAGTTGACCATATTACCAGGAAATCATTTAATTCCAATAGATGGTAAAGCAGAGCAATTTCGCCTTCATTCTATTTACTTTGGTCTTGTTTCTGCATGCCGGGAAAGCAGAATCGCAGGTAGGCAAGGCTCCTGCCTATCCATTGATCATGCATGACCCATATTTCAGCATATGGTCATTTACCGATAAGCTAAATGAAAGCCCCACCAGGCATTGGACAGGTAAGCCTCAATCATTGATAGGGTTGATCCGTGTAGATGGAAAACTTTATAATTTCCTGGGAATGCCTGAGAATTCATTGGAAACCATCCTGCCGACTGCCGAAAATGGAACCTACGATTGCAGATACACGGAAGCGCGACCTACTTCTGATTGGATGAGATCAGATTATGATGACAGAAACTGGAACAAAGGCAGGGCGCCATTCGGAACTAAAGATGTCAGCGGAGCCACTCCGTGGATTTCGAAAGACATTTGGGTAAGGAGAGAATTCGAGCTGAAGGATATTCGTATTGACAAACTGATATTGCAACTCCGGCACGATGATGATGTGGAAGTATTCCTGAATGGAGAGCGAATATATGCCTGCGCTCCCTGCTGGGTGGGCGATTATGAGAATCTCCCTTTGAATGAGCACATCAAATCCAAATTGCATTTGGGCAGGAACCTGCTGGCCCTGCACTGTTTAAATACAGCCGGAAACGCGTTCCTGGATGCAGGCCTGGCTAATGAAAAACCGTCCTTTGATTTGACCAGGGCCATACAGACCCATTTAGAAATGACAGCTACGCAAGCCCGTTATGAATTCGAATGTGGGCCCGTCAATCTCTCCCTCCAATTCTTGTCGCCGCTTTTGATCCGGGATCTGGAGCTCACTTCAAGACCCGTTTCATACCTAAGCTTTAATATAAGATGTAAAGATGGAAAATCACACCAGGTACAGGTTCTACTGGGTGTGTCTACAAACCTGGCGGTGAACAAACCATTTGAGGAGATTCAGGCAAACAAATATGTGAAGAGCGGGTTGTATATATCCAAAGCCGGCACAGTAAAGCAACCCATCCTCCAGCAAAAAGGAGATGATCTGCGAATCAACTGGGGATATGTTTACGCGGCGGTGAAGCAATCCCCGGAAGTATCGCAAGAAATTTCAACCGGGCCAGAAACGATTTCACAATTCTCGTTGCGGGGCTCATTCAGGAACTCTGCCAAACTCCAATCCGTATCAGGCCATGAATATTTTTTGAATACGGTTTGGAATTTGACTCCGGGCCCCGGCGATAGCTACGATCGCTTTCTGATGCTGGCTTATGATGATATTGACTGTCTCCAATATTTCCATCGAAACCTAAAAGCCTGGTGGAAGCTGAGTGGCCTGAATATCGAAGCCCTTTTGCAAAAATGCGCCGCCGAATACCGGGTGATTAAAAGAAAATCCAGTGCATTCGATAAAGAAATTTATGCGGATGCAAGAGCGGCGGGAGGAGAAAACTATGCCAGACTCTGCGTGATGGCTTATCGGCAATCCATCGCGGCCCATAAACTTAGCAAGAGCCCGGAAGGTGATATCCTTTTCCTCTCCAAAGAGAATTTTAGTAATGGATCAATCAATACGGTAGACGTAACCTATCCTTCTGCCCCACTCTATCTTACCTATAATCCCAATCTCCTGAAAGGCATGCTGAATGGCATCTATTATTTCAGCGAGAGTGGAAAATGGACCAAACCGTTCCCCGCCCATGACCTGGGAACCTATCCCATCGCTAACGGTCAAACCTACCCTGAGGATATGCCGGTTGAGGAAGCGGGAAATATGATCATATTAACCGCTGCCATTTGCAAGGCAGAAAACAAGGCAGACTATGCAAAGAAACACTGGGCCACGCTGAACCGCTGGGTATCTTTCCTGGTGAAAGATGGATTGGACCCGGCTAATCAACTGTGTACAGATGATTTTGCAGGGCATCTCGCCAGGAATGCGAACCTCTCCTTGAAAGCAATTGTGGGGATCGCCTCCTATGGCAGGATGGCGGCCATGCTGGGAGATCAAACTACGTCGGAGCGATTCGATGCTATCGCAAAAGACTATGCGAAGCAATGGATGAACCTGGCTTTGGATGGTGACCATTTTTCGCTCACCTTCGATAAAAAAGGCAGCTGGAGCCAGAAATACAACCTGGTCTGGGATAAACTATTAGATCTGCAGCTTTTCCCCCAAGAAGTGTACGACCAGGAAGTGAAATATTACCTCAGTAAACAAAACAGTTTTGGCTTACCCTTGGATAGCAGGAAAACCTATACCAAATCTGACTGGATTTTGTGGACGGCCACGCTGGCCCGGGCAGAAAAAGATTTTGAAGCGTTGATTGAACCAGTTTATAAATACGCTACAGAAACACCCGATAGGGTTCCACTGAGCGACTGGCACGAAACGCTTGATGGCACACAGGTAGGGTTTCAGGCAAGAAGTGTGGTAGGAGGTTATTTTATTAAATTGCTGGAACATCATTGGCTAAAGCATTAATTAATTTACATGACTGCTGTAAAACACTGCGGGAATTCAATAATAAACAAGGCGATCCTGGTCTTTGCCGGTTTGGCCTTCGGCCTTTCTATCAAAGCCCAGACCTCCGGAATATGGCCAGCAGCCAAATCAATGGCCTGGTATCAAAAACAAGGCTGGCTCGTGGGAAGCAATTTTTTGCCCAGCACGGCCATTAATCAGTTAGAAATGTGGCAGGCGGAAAGTTTTGATGAGAAAACCATCGACAAAGAATTGGGTTGGGCGCAGGACATAGGCATGAACGTTATGAGGGTATATCTGCATGATCTGGCCTGGAAAACAGACCCTGCCGGATTCAAACAAAGAATGAATAGTTTCCTGGGCATCGCGGCCAGTCATAATATCCGAATCCTTTTCACGCTGTTTGATGATTGCTGGAACCCCGATCCTCATATAGGCAAACAACCTGATCCCAAACCGGGCGTTCACAATAGTGGGTGGGTAAGGAGTCCCTCAAGGGCTATTCATGATGATTCCACTCAGTGGGGAGCTCTTGAACAATATGTGAAGGATGTATTATCAGCTTTTCGCGATGATGACCGTATTCTTATGTGGGACCTCTATAATGAGCCGGGAAACAGCGGCTATGGTCTCAGCTCCCTACCTCTGTTACAAAGAGTCTTCAAATGGGCATGGGAAATCAGGCCTTCTCAACCGCTTAGTTCCGCCACCTGGTACGAAAATAAAATCCTGAACGAATTCCAGCTCGCCAATTCAGATGTAATCACTTTTCACAACTACAATGATGCCCCCAGCCTCGAGCGCGAAATCAGAGAAAAAATGAAACTGGGCAGACCGCTGATATGTTCTGAGTATATGGCCAGGACCAGGAATAGCAGGTTCGAAACGCATTTGCCGATATTTAAGAAATATAATGTGGGCGCCATTAACTGGGGCTTAGTTTCTGGCAAGAGCAATACGATCTTTGAATGGGGAAAACCAATACCCGGTGGATCAGAGCCCAAAATCTGGTTCCATGATATTCTTCGAAAAGACGGAACCCCTTATGATCCTGAAGAGACCAGGCTCATCAGGCGATTGACTGGCCATAAATTATGAAAATGTCGTTTTCATATGCTGCTTTGTTCCTGGATCTCCAGAATGGAGATTCAGTTTAATTGAGATAAATTAGACTTGCGCTTTGAATGGATAGCAATCGGGTGTATTTTCGGATATCATTTATAGCTTTCCTATTGATCTGCACAAGACTCATTTAATAATTAATACCGAAAGGGTGTGGCCCGACCGGCAAAGAATCCCGGCCGGGTTTTGAAATCAGAAAAATTCTTCAAAAGACTGAATGCCATGAAAAGACTACTGACTTGCATCGCCTGCATTTCTTCCCTCCTGGTTAGAGGGCAGCACAAAGACTATCCCATTCATGCGGTACCATTTACTCAGGTGAGGCTCACAGATCATTTCTGGTCGCCCCGCATCGAGACCAACCGAACCGTAACAATTCCCGCTTCATTTGAGCGCTGCAGGAATACCGGACGGATCAAAAATTTTGAAATGGCGGCCGCACGTAGTGGAAAGTTTTGCACTACCTACCCATTTGACGACACGGATATCTATAAGACGATTGAAGGCGCTTCGTTTTCGCTTGCAGTGCATCCGGATAAGGAGCTCGAAGCATACCTGGATTCGCTCATAGCATTAATACGCAGAGCGCAGGAACCAGACGGCTACCTATACACGGCGCGTACCATTGATCCACTGAATCCGCATCCCTGGTCGGGTAAAGAGCGTTGGGTTAGTGAACACGATAACAGTCACGAACTTTACAATTCAGGGCACATGTTCGAAGCAGCTTATGCACATTTCATGGCAACTGGCAAGAGAAACTTCCTGGACATCGCTTTGAAAAATGCCGATCTTCTGGTGAGTGTTTTTGGGCCTGACAAGATGCATGTGGCACCCGGGCATGAAATCGTGGAAATGGGTTTGGTGAAATTGTATCGCCTTACAGGCAAGCAATCTTACCTGGACCTCGCGAAATTTTTTATTGATGAGAGAGGAAAAAGAAAATACAATCCTAAAGGCAAGACACCCTGGGAGACCGGAACCTATTGGCAGGACGACAAACCCGTGGTTCAGTCTGACGAAGCAGTAGGCCACGCCGTTAGGGCAATGTATCTCTATTCAGCTGTTGCCGATATAGCAGCCCTGACCGGCGATACGGCTTATCTGCACGCCATCGACAGGATATGGGATAATGTGGTGGGCAAAAAGATATATGTACAGGGCGGCTTGGGAGCCATCGGTGACGGAGAACGTTTTGGCGATAATTACCAGCTGCCCAACCTGACGGCCTATAATGAAACCTGTGCAGCTATCGGAAATGTGTATTGGAATTATAGGATGTTCCTGCTTCATGGCGAATCAAAATATATGGACATACTTGAAAAGTCGTTGTATA
>CALFNL010000435.1 GCA_937902875.1 uncultured Bacteroidota bacterium
TATGTTTTTGTGAAGACAGATAACAGGCAAGGGAAGCTTTTTCAGGATGACGTTTTATTTGTTGAAGCGCTGCAGAATTATATAGCGATCCATACTAAGGATAATAAGATACTTGTGTATGTAACCCTGGGGGGCATCGAAAAACAATTGCCAACAGACCAATTCATCAAAGTGCATAAATCCTTTATCGTTTCCATACAAAAAATCAGTGCGGTGGAAGGCAATGAGATCATCATAGATCGGCATCGCATACCGATTAGCCGGGATTTGAAAGGAGAAATAATGAGCAGGGTGGTGGAAAGCAAATTGCTGAAAAGATAAAGGCCCCGCGAATAGTGGGACCTTTAATATTACAATGAAAAATGATTCAAACAGGTTTATTGTTTCACATATTGTGCTTCTGCCTCCAGCTTGATTTCATCGCCGAGCATTATTCCGCCGGTTTCAGACACTGCGTTCCATTTGAGGCCAAAATCTTTACGATTGATCTTTCCGGTCACTGAAAATCCGGTTCTGACATTTCCCCATGGATCATTCACCACGCCCGACGATGCCACCTGGAGTTTAACCGGCCTCGTAATGTCGCGGATCGTCAAATTGCCATCCATCTCATATTCACCATCTCCCTTTCTGGCGAGCCCCTTTGCCTCGAACTTCAATTCGGGAAATTTCTCCGCGTTAAAAAAATCATCGCTTTTCAGGTGACCATCTCTCTGATCATTACCCGTGTTGATGGAATCAATTTTTGCGGTAAAGCTTATCTTACCATTTTCGAAATCTTCATTTTCAGTTTCCAATTCTGAATTGAACTCTTTAAAGGTTCCACTCACATTAGTGATCATGAGATGCCTTGCTTTGAAAACAATCTCGCTGTGAGTGGTATCAATGATCCATTTTGTTGTTGCCATAGTAGATTATGTTTTATTTTTGGTTTTAATGAATTGGGTGATTCCGTAAATAGCCATGGTGACTTATGACAATGGTATAAGCGCCAATCAGGAATTGAGGGGTTTTCTGAATATAAATTCACCCGGCTTTTTTCTGTTTCTCATGCTAAATTCTCTTTGCCTGAGATTTTCGGGTAAGTCTTTCAAATCGCCAGGATATCCTGCAGCAATGACCACTACGGGTTGGAGGTCTTCAGGAACATTCAGGTTTTTTCTGAGGAGGTCATGGTCAAAGCCTCCCATCATATGGGTACATATTCCCATTTCGGTGGCTTGCAGGCTTAATGCGTAATTGGCCATACCCGTATCATGCAAGGCGCTGCTATTATGACTGCCATTGTCTAAAAAAGTTTTTCTGGCAAGGCTCACAATGAGCAAGGGCGCCTTCAAAGCCCATATCCGGTTACCGGGCATGAGTGTTTCGCCGATCAAATGATATAATCTTTCATCTTCCCTGGTAGCATAGATATATTGCCATGGCTGTTCGTTCATGGCGCTGGGAGCCCAGCGGGCCGCTTCAAACAGGGCTTTTATTTTTTCACCTTCAACAGGTTGATCCGAGAAGGCCCTGATACTTCTGCGATTCTTTATTGTGTCGAGGATTTCAAAATCTTTTATGGTGTTTGTATTCATCTGTTTCAATTTTATTTTATTGAGTGCAGTTTCATGGGAACTTCTATCAAAAGCAATTCAGCATCGCTATTCGCGACAATGCTTAGTTTATCGCTTCCTGTTATGCCAAGGCCATCTCTCTTATCCAGTGCCTGACCATTAATGTTAACGGATCCTTCAATCACAAAGGCATATACACCATCTCCGGATTTCCGGAAGGTGTATTCTATCTCTTTACCTTTTTCCAGGTCTGTGAGCGAGAACCAGGCATCCTGGTTAATCCAAATGGCGGCGTCTTTGGCGTCGGGCGATACAATAGTCTGAATCTTGTTCAATCTGTCTTCTTTTGGAAAATTCTTTTGTTCGTAGCGGGGTTCTATATTTTCAGATTTAGGGAATATCCATATCTGAAGGAAATTGACATTGTCTTCCCGGGAGGCGTTATACTCACTGTGACTAATGCCGGATCCCGCGCTCATGATCTGTACTTCTCCGGTCCGGATGATCTCACTCCTGCCTGTGGAGTCTTTGTGAGCCAGTGAACCCGACAGGGGTATGGAAACGATTTCCATATTGTCATGAGGATGCGTGCCAAAGCCCATTCCCGGTGAAACAATATCGTCATTCAATACCCGGAGGGCACCGAAATGAACTCTTTCAGGGTCATAATATCCGGCAAAGCTGAAACTATGATGAGAATCGAGCCAGCCATGATTCGCGTGGCCCCTGGTTGAGCTCTTGTGGTAGATATTTTTCGTCATATACAGGTTTTTATTGGTGAAATTTTACATTCAAATAAATTGATGTTTAAACATTGGTTCAATAAATATGCCATATCATAATGCTGCCAGAATGTCTGTTAATATATTGCCCTTGGTTTTTCGTATAAATCTCTAACTTGCCTTATCACCAGTAAAGTTTTATGCTATGATTAAGATGCAAGTAATTGGAAACCTTGGTAAAGACTGTGTTACGAATACGGTAAATGGCAAGAATGTCATCAATTTTAGTGTGGCACATAAGGAGAAATTCAAAGATTCTTCCGGTCAGCCTAAGGAGAAAACTACCTGGGTGGACTGCGCTTATTGGACTGACAGAGTGGGTATTGTTCCGTATTTAAAAAAGGGTACTCAGGTATATGTGGAAGGGAGCCCTGAAGTAAGGAGTTTCCTGAGAAATGATGGTACACCAGGCGCATCGCTTACCATGAGGGTTTCGAATATTCAGTTGTTGGGTAGCGGAAGCAGGCAGGAAGGTACGGGCGCTAATGCACCTTCACTTACTGCATCGCAAGGAGGCATCCAGTCTGCGCCGGCGGATTTCACGGAGCCGGTTGACGACCTTCCATTTTAATATCTTACCATTTTGCGAAAGGCAATATTTCTTCTGGTTGGGGCTTTATAGTTTCGGGGAGCCTGAAGAAATTTTGAAGTGGAAA
>CALFNL010000436.1 GCA_937902875.1 uncultured Bacteroidota bacterium
AAGAATGGGATCAGGGAAGAGGGTGGGATGCCGTCGAAACCCTCCATGGTATATGATAGCGGTGAGTCATCATCCTGAGCGGGCCTGGGTTCACTCACGGCTATATTGGCAAGCATGGCCGTGCGACCGCTATATCGCCTGGGTTCTCTTGGTATGCGTTGCCCGTTGATCCTGAAATCGTGAGGAGGAGAAACCTTGCTGATGCCTGCAAATTCCGGTATTGACTTTTCCACGAGGCCGAGAATCCTGTCAGGATGCGGCTCCTCGTTATTAGCGGTGGGTGTCTGAAGCCCTTTGATGGCATAAAGCCAGCGCCAGGCTTCCTTCACGAAGGGGCTGGCGGGGATAAATACCTGGAAAAAACTCTGTGCACGCCCTTCATTGTTGACTAAAGTTCCATCAGCTTCCGCAAAACTGGCGGATGGAATAAGCACATGAGCCTTACCGGTAGTAAGATTATGCAGCTGATCAAGTACAATTATATGTTTGAATCTGTTTAGGAATTTGTCTGCTATATTGGCGGGAAGGTTCCTGTAAATATCAGTCTCCAGAATGATCAGGGAAAGGTTTTCTTCCCGTTCAGACCTTTCAATTGCCTTATCCAGACCGAAAGCCTGCATCATGGCCAATCCCATGCTATTGGAATCCTGTGTTACATATGTGATATCGGCTTTCCTGTTTGCCTGATTCAGTGCCATGGCAATATTATGCGCCGCCTTAATGAGTGGTTCATTGCAGGCGGAAGTGCCGCTTATTACAACGATGCGCTTCGACTCTTGGAGGCGGGCCGCAATTTGGGCCGCCCTGGTAAGGGTTTCTTCATCAGCGTTTTTCACGGCCGGAGATGCCGGATCAATTATATGCGCGATGGCATATCCAAGACGCGCAATTTCATCAGGAGGTGCATGCAAAGCATCATCTGCCAGTTTATCCAGTTCAGAACCAGCCACCGTAATATTGGCCAGGTAACCTCTCTCCTCCTGAACCAGTTCTTTTACGGCCGAATCATTCCATTCGGGTAGTGGGGTGTGTTCCAGCGCTTCCCTGGCAGCGGATTTCAGAACTGCCTGACGTACCGAAAGGGCCAGCATGGGCGCCGAGTTCCAAACATCTTCTCCAAGAATCAATACCGCGTCGGCCTGCTGCACCTCCCTGAGAGAAGCGGAATGAAGGAACCCGTTTTGAAGAATCTTTACGATTATCTTGGTATGGAGATTTTCACTTTCGCTCATCCCGCTGAAGAAGTGATCTTTTCCCACGAGTTCCATCAGCGCGAAATTGCTTTCCACAGAAGCCCTAGGAGAGCCGATACCCATGAAGCGATTCGTGGCGAACAAAGACTTCAGATGGTCCATCAAAATCTGTTCATCCACAGCTTCGCCTGTCCTATTCCGTATAAGCGGTTTGGTAATGCGGTTTTCACTATTCACAAATTCATATCCAAACCGGCCCCGGTCGCACAGGAAATAGCCATTCACCTCACCGTTATAGCGGTTAGTGATGGAGCGTAATTCACCATATCTTTCTCCTGCTGTGATATTACAACCCAGGCTGCAATGGGTGCAAATGGATGGGGCCATTGTGAGGTCCCATTTTCGTGTATAATGTTCCCGGAGCATTTTGTCTGTGAAGACCCCGGTAGGACAAACTTCTGCCAGGTTGCCGCTGAAGGGGCTTTCCAGTACACCATCTTTTTCCCTGCCGAAATACACGTGGTTATGTGCGGCAAAAACGTTGAGGTCCTCGCCACCGGCATAGTCGCGGTAAAACCTCACACAGCGGTAGCACTGAATGCAGCGATTCATTTCATGATGGATAAAGGGGCCGAGATACTGGTTGCTGTATGTCCTTTTCTTGTAATGGAACCTGCGATAGTCGTGACCCGTCATCACGGTCATATCCTGCAAATGGCAGCTTCCCCCTTCATCGCAAACGGGGCAGTCATGGGGATGATTGGTCATTAGCCATTCAATGACCTGCTTACGGAAACCTTTTGAATTATTATCGGTAATGGATAGATGTAATCCATCCCGCACGCCCTCCATACAGCCCATCACCAGCCGGCCCGTCTGGTCTTCCGCATCTTTATATACTGATACTGCGCATTGGCGGCAGGCGCCAACGCTGCCCATGGCCGGATGCCAGCAAAAATAGGGAAGGTCGAGCCCCAGTGTGAGGCAGGCTTCCAGCAGGTTCTTGCCGGCTTTTACCTCATAAGGTTTATTGTCAATGAATATGGTGGGCATAAAGAATTTCCTCTATTTTTAAGCATCCCGGTGTTCTCATCCGCAATGCTCAATTATGGTATGTACATTTTTTCTGTTGAATATGTTTCCTAAAATCATCTCCAAAATATTTCAAGGCGCTCTCCAAAGGTTACATCGCACCTGGCGCCAGGGCGCAAAATGTTTTACCGGGGCCAAGAAGGTCAGTATGCATCTTCAAAAGATCAAGGTCTTCTTCCCTACCCTCCCCATTTTCCAGGCTCAATAATATTTTCTCCACCCAGGGCAGGCCTTCCCGGCAGGGCGTACACCAGCCACAGCTTTCCTGCGCAAAAAAATGCTGCAGGTTATGTACAAATCCAACCGGACAGGTTGCATCATCCAGTACTATCATGGTTCCCGTACCCAAACGGCTACCTGCTTCCGCTACCGATTTAAAATCCATCTTTACGTCGAGGTGCTCGGATGTGAGAAAATCAGTGGAGGCTCCACCTGGCAGTGCACCTTTGAAACCCAGGCCTTTTCTCATTCCTCCCGCGTGTTCTTCCAGCAATTCACGAACGGTTACTCCCATGGGTAATTCCCATATTCCCGGGCGATTCACTTTGCCGCTTACTCCATATAATTTGGTTCCGGCATCTTCACTCTTACTCAAACTCCTGAACCAGGCAGCTCCCTTATTCACTATATGGGGAACACAACAAAATGTTTCCACATTGTTCACAATTGTTGGTTTACCATACAAGCCGCTAACCTGTGGAAATGGAGGTTTGGCCCTAGGTGTGGCGCGTTTCCCTTCCAGCGCGTTCAACAATGCAGTTTCCTCTCCACACATATATCGTCCTACACCCGTATGCAAGTGCATATCGAGATTGAATCCGGTGCCGAGAATATTTTTTCCAAGATATCCTGCGTCATAGGCTTCCTGCAGGCTCTCTCTCAATATGCGGGCTGCTTTTTTATAGGCGAACCTCAGGAATATATAGGAGGTATTCGCCTGTATGGCAAAGGCTGCGAGAATCATTCCTTCAATGAGTTGGTGTGGACTGCCCTCGAGCAGGAGCCTGTCTTTGAATGTTCCAGGTTCCATTTCATCAGCATTCGCAATCACATATTTTGTTTGTGCAGCGTTGCCATCCATGGGAACAAAACTCCATTTCAGTCCCGTGTTGAAACCCGCTCCCCCACGTCCTTTCAGGTTGCTTTCCTGCACAGCCTGTTGTAATTGCTTAGGGCTCCATTCTTTCAACGCCATTCGCACCGCGGCATATCCCCCCACCGCTTCATATTCTTTGATATTGAATGGTGGCCGGTCAGGATGAATATGCTCAGTAAGTGGACGCTCCATTAGGAAAACTATTTTTTGATTAGTATGATCATATTTCAATTATTTTTCCATATCCTCTCCGTAATTAAACCAGGGCTTCCGATTTTGATTCAGGTGTATTTTGCCAAAATCTCTTTTAAATTTTCGGGTTCCACATTGGTATATAAGTCATCATCAATCATCAGGGCCGGCGCCCGGTCGCAACATCCAAGACAGGGGTTCGGCAATAGTGTAAATAGCTGGTCTGTTGTGGTTCCACCGAATTTGATATTTAATTGTACCTGCAGTGCCGCATATAAATTTCTATATCCCATCACATAACAGGAAATACTGTCGCATAGCAATATGATATGCCTTCCTACCGGTTTTCGGAAAATGAGATTGTAAAAAGTGGCAACACTATCCACTTCCGCCTGGCTCATGCCCAGGTAATCTGCCACGGCTCCCAGGGATTCATCACTCACCCATCCTCTTTGTTGCTGTACAATCTTAAGGGCCTCGATCACCGCGGCTTTTTTGTGAGGCACGAGTGATATCTCATGTTCAATAGCTTTTATTTCTGTTGTAGTCAGCATGCTCAGCATTTATTTGAATTGCCTTTGAGGCAGATTCCTGAATCAGGATCAAATCCGGTTACCGCATCACCGGTCAATATCGGCCAGCACATAGTCCACGCTTCCCAATATGGCAAGCAGGTCGGCCACGGTATATCCTTTGCTTATATAGGGCACCATTTGCATATGCGGAAATGAGGGTGTACGTATCCGTGAGCGATACGCGGATGTGTTGCCATCACTGATCATATAATAGCTATTCGCTCCTTTAGTGGCTTCAATACAGCTCATGGCTTCTCCAGGAGGAATCACGGGGCCCCAACTCACATTCAGAAAATGCGTTATCAGGGTCTCAATATCTTCCATGGTATGTTTCTTGATAGGAGGTGTAGTTAGCGGATGGTCTGCCTTATAATTTCCCGCCGGCATCTGGTTAAGGCATTGTTCAATGATCCTCACGCTCTGTCGCATTTCTTCAACCCTCACAATCGCACGATCGAAGCAGTCGCCATTCTGGGCAATCGGAATGTCGAAGTCAAACATTTCGTATCCTGAATATGGAAGTTTCTTTCTGAAATCCCATTCCAATCCGCAGGCCCGAAGTCCGGCGCCCGTGATGCCCCATTCGATGGCTTCTTCCAGACTATAGATGCCGATTCCCTTGGTGCGCGCTTTGAACAGGCTATTACGGATGACCATATTATTGTATTCGCGCAATTTTTTCGGAAAATAATCCACAAAATCCCGCACCAGTTTTTCCCATCCATTCGGAAGGTCCTGCGCCACGCCGCCAATACGGAACCAATTAGGATGCATCCTTCCACCGCAAATGGCTTCTACAATATCAAATACTTTTTCCCTGTCGGTAAACATGTAAAACACGGGTGATAATTGACCCACGTCTTGTGCGAATGTTCCAAACCATACCAGGTGGCTCGATATCCGGAACAATTCGCAAAGCATGACCCTGATCACCTTTGCTCTATCGGGAATCTCAATGCCCGCCAGTTTTTCAACCGACAAAAGGTAGGCGAGATTATTCATGACGCCTCCCAGGTAATCTACCCGGTCGGTATAAGGAATATAAGTATGCCAGCTCTGGCGCTCTCCCATCTTTTCCGCACCCCGGTGATGGAAACCTATTTCAGGCACAGCATCCACGATGTCTTCTCCGTCGAGTTGCAGCACGATCCTCAAAACGCCGTGTGTGCCCGGGTGCTGGGGACCTATATTCAGAAACATGAAATCCGCGTCTTCTGTCTGGCGCTGCATGCCCCACATTTCAGGTTTAAATTCCAGGGCATCCTGCTCAATGACTTCTTTTTCTTCCCACAATTTGAAGGGCCCCATTTCCGTGGCCCTGGCGGGATGTTCTTTTCTCAAAGGATGGCCTTGCCAGGTGAGAGGCATGAGGATGCGTTCAAGGTGGGGATGACCGTTGAACCGGATCCCAAACATATCGTACACTTCCCTCTCATACCAATTAGCATTCCTGAACACTTCGTGTATAGAAGGCAGTGAGGGATATTCTCCCTGCAAGGGAAGTTTCAACCGGACAAAACTATTTCTGTCAAAAGAATACAAATGATATACAACTGTAAAATCCGCAGCGGG
This sequence comes from uncultured Bacteroidota bacterium, assembly GCA_937902875.1. Classification (GTDB taxonomy): domain Bacteria; phylum Bacteroidota; class Bacteroidia; order Chitinophagales; family Chitinophagaceae; genus PSRI01. Next base: position 5,721 of record CALFNL010000436.1, read on the forward strand.
CTGTCCTTCTCTTTTAGTACGGTTGCGCTCGTCAATGGCACTCAAATCATATAGCATTTGATATGGCTGTGGAAGATTTGACTTGAGAAATTGGACAATGGGCACAATCTTCATTCCAGGAACCCAAATGGTGGGTATCCCATCAACGGTTCGCTGCTCTGTGAATGAGTCTGTAGCGAATCGTTGCTGCAAGAGCTGCAATATGTTATCAGCGTCAAGCATCATATGTGGCAGGCATTTGTGATCTGATTGATCCGGATCCTGAACCGGAAGCCGGTTTTTTTAAAATATCTTCGCTTACCCCTTCACTTTATATTTCATCCACACCTCTGAAATTCACCATATTCATTCTCTCCTCTCTCTTTTGTTCTTTCATTGAAATCATTTGTGGTTTGATCACCCCCTGGTCGCCAATCACCCAACTGAGTGGCCTCTTTTCCTTACCAACCGCTTCGCTCAAACAAACCAGTCCCTGCATGAACGCGTCTGGCCTGGGTGGGCATCCCGGCACATAAACATCTACCGGCAGGAATTTATCAACCCCCTGTACCACACTATAAATATCATACATGCCTCCGCTATTGGAACAGCTTCCCATCGATATCACCCAACGCGGCTCCATCATTTGCTCGTGCAGTCTCTTAATAATAGGCGCCATCTTTATGAATACGGTACCCGCGATCACCATTACATCCGCTTCACGGGGAGTTCCACGTATCACTTCTGCCCCAAACCGGGCCACGTCGTATTTGCTGGTGATGCTGGTAGCCATCTCAACAAAACAACAGCTCAATCCAAAATGGAATGGCCAAAGAGAATTTTTTCTTCCCCATGCAAGCAAATCCTGCATGCTTGTAAGCATGATACTCTTGCTCACGGTTTCTTCCATGCTGCCATTTCCGGAAACATTGCCCGTAGGGTCATTTGCCTTAGTCAACCACCATTTCATAGTAGGGGTCCCAATTTCCTTGGGGAATTTTATGAATGAATCTCATTTCAAATAGTCGTATTTATTTTTCGCGACCATAATACTCATCTTCAATCCTGTAGAAGGTCTGCACCAGTGATAAATCTTTTCAGAAAAATTCTTATTTCATAATTGGCCTTTTGGGCTGCGATTTTTTTAAACCCATTTTTCTCCTGTAGGCCTTGATTATTTTCTTACCATCAGGACCAAAATCCAATGCCCCGATTCCCCATTCGTAAATCAAAACCACAACTAATTGCATTACGAATATGCTAACGCCTACATATCCCACCCATCCCAGTTGGTATAATCCGAGTGCCCATAACATTATGAAGACGGCTTCCACGTCGAAGATTACGAATAGCATCGCTACAAGGTAGAATTGTGCAGAGAATCTTAAACGGGCGGAACCGGTTTGCTGCACGCCGCCCTCATAGGGCAGATTAGTTGCCCGGTCTTTATGGTGCTGCCCCAGCACATAAGACAATAGCAGGATGGCTCCCAATAATATGGCCACCAAACCTGCATACAGCAGCAAGGGCCAGAAAACGGATAAATGATTTTCGTTTCCGTGCATAACTCGGTCATGATTTAAGCAAACCTATTCCCATCTTTCAGAAGAAGCATCTTACGCGGGGGTGCGGACGGGTACCGAATGATGATAAACAATAGTGCCGACAACAATCGGCATTCAGACTCGGGGCTGCGAAAAATTAAAAGGACATTCGCTTATATAGCGCCAATGCATAATAAGGCCATTCAGGAAAATGACGGATACCATTATTTTGCTTTAATTGAATTCGATCTTGTATAGGTTCGTCCGAAGTTGGTGAAGCAGGACGATCGGCAGGACTGATTCTTCCGGTGGTTTCCCTTGAAAAGCTTGCATGGGCCGTAATTGATAAGCAGCAATCCCCTTCTTCATATGGTGCTGCCAATCTTCCTTTTTTGGCCACCCTCAACCGCCCCGCTTTCCTTTCGGCCAGCATTTCCCGGGCCTGACACAATGAACTACCCGGGCCGGCGGAGCAAACCGTAGGTTCCTGGACTCGCATTATGTGCTGAAGGGTGCCCATAAAAATCAGAATTGAAGAGAACTAAATGTTCTTCAAATTAAATCATTTTTTTAAAATACAAAATTTGTGGATAACAAATTTTCAACATGCAGTACCACGCTGCATTTCATGGACGATGCAGATATTTTCCAGCTCATTTTACAGGGATTATTCAAATTTCAGATTTAACAGAGAGGACGTTACCTTTGCGCCTCGAAAAATGGTACTCGGCATCAGCCAGGGAATTGATTTTTTCCATGAAGTTAAATTCAGGCCGCCAATGAGAGATCATTTTTTGAACCGGGACACCTATATTAAAGGCTGCCCATCCTAATCTTAAATTAAATTATGGCATTACAAGCAGGTATCGTGGGATTGCCCAACGTGGGAAAATCAACTTTGTTCAACGCAGTCAGCAACGCCAAGGCACAGGCGGCAAATTTTCCGTTTTGCACCATTGAACCCAATGTTGGGGTGATAACGGTTCCGGATCAACGACTGATAGAACTGGAAAAACTCGTGAAGCCTAACCGGGTGGTGCCTACCACCGTGGAAATAGTGGATATAGCCGGACTGGTAAAAGGCGCCAGCAAGGGTGAGGGACTGGGCAACCAATTCCTTGGAAATATTCGAAATACCGATGCTATCATCCACGTTCTGCGCTGTTTTGAGGACGATAATGTGATTCATGTGGATGGAAGCGTGGACCCGGTAAGGGACAAGGAAATCATAGATACAGAACTGCAATTGAAAGACCTCGACACCATCGAGAAGAAAATCAATCGCATAGAAAAAGTGACCCGGACCAGCGGTGACAAGGAACAGGTGCGGGGACTGGAAATTCTTCAACAATTGAAAACCCATTTAATGCAGGGGAAGAATGCCAGGACCTTTGCAGTAAGTAAGGAAGACAAGGAAAAATTTCTTTCGGATACATTCCTCCTCACCATGAAACCCGTCATCTACGTTTGTAACGTGGATGAAAAATCCGTAGTGAAGGGAAATAAATACACGGAAGCAATCAGAACTTTAGTGAAGGATGAAAATGCCGAAATCCTGCTCATAAGCGCGGCCATTGAAAGCGAGATAGCGCAGATGGAACACTATGCAGACCGGCTAATGTTCCTGGAAGATTTGGGGCTGCATGAGAGTGGCGTCACGAGGTTGATCAAGTCCACCTATCATTTGCTCGACCTGATCACCTATTTCACCGCAGGCGTTCAGGAAGTGAGGGCGTGGACCATTACAAGAGGCACACTTGCTCCGCAGGCTGCAGCGGTCATTCATACCGACTTCGAGAAGGGCTTCATCAAGGCCGAAGTGATCAAATATGCCGATTTCATTCACTATGGTTCGGAAGCCGCTTGCAGGGATGCCGGTAAATTAGCCATCCAGGGAAAAGATTATGTTGTGGAAGACGGGGATATCATGCATTTCAGGTTTAATGTATAGGCAGCGGCACATTGTCAGATAAATTCCCTTGAGGCCATCAGCGACGAAGAAATTTTGCTGCAATTGCATAAAATTGAAAACCTGCTCCTGATAATAAAGCGAATCCGATTGCCTAAAAACCAAGAGTCGTTCGGCCGGCATTTTAAATGCGATGCGCAGACATAGGTTTCGGAATATTTGCAAAAGATTTTAATAATTTATAAGGGAAGTAGCGCAAAGAGCGCTACGTACCGCAATGGTCGCAAGCAATACAGAAAATTTTGTGCCCTTGCGAAACCTTTGTGGGTCTTGCGATACAAAAAATAACTATAAACTCCAGGAGTCGGCAGGGAATGGGACTCTTCACATCCGCTTCTATAGTGGTTTGAGTCCTCACGAACCACTATTGATTTCAAATATTTCCACCGTTTGTATCCTCACGAACCACGCTATATCTCAAGTCTTTTACCAAATTTATCAAGAGAAAAAAAATTCTATTAAAGTTATCGCCGTGGCGTG
>CALFNL010000437.1 GCA_937902875.1 uncultured Bacteroidota bacterium
AAAACTTCATTCAATTCATCAATATCCAATTTAATTTTCCCCCCTTTTCCAATGCCTGATGGAATAGATGCATACAATTCCTTTGATAAAATTTCCAGTTTCTCTGCAATATCATCATAAAATAAAGGAACAACTAGTAAACGCACGCCGCAATTGATATCATACCCGATGCCACCCGGCGAAATAATGCCATCCGGCCAGCGGGTGGCGGCAATACCACCAATTGGAAATCCATATCCTTCATGCGCATCGGGCATTAGGATGGCCGCCTTTACAATGCCCGGCATGGTACATACATTAATCAATTGTTCCAAGGATCTGTCAGCCATTATAGCATCCAGCATGTCATGTGTACAGTAAACATATGCAGGCACCAACATGTCTGGGCGCGTGGTAGCAGGTATTTCCCACAAATAGTCATTTATCTTATTTAATTGTGATGCCTGCACTAAATATTTTTTTTAAATGTCAAAAATAATAACGGTTTCCAACTGCCGGTCCTTATTTTCTATTAGTTCCGCCTCGTGATAAGTAACCGCTTTAATGTCTTCATCAAAAAAATTCACCTTATTTCCTTCTATTGTGGCTGTTAATTCCGTATCCGATAATTTATGGAAATTCACTTTGCAGTAAATGACTCTATTAATCTGGCTAAGGGTAAGCACTTTCGATAAAAAATCAATCAATAGGCTGGTCCTGTCAATTGCATGTAATTGTATGCTATCCTGTATAACTAATGATTGATTCTGTTGTTCGCAGAAATCTCCTTTTTGCAGGTTAGCCATACCCCGAAGAGCCGATTGGAACAGTTCTTCGAACCCTGACGCGGTTACATATAACCGTATATCGGCCGTATGGGAAAGTATTTTGAACATGGCCAAAAACAAAAAGGAACCGGTTAATTCCCGGTTCCGCGAAATAGGTGTCTCAATATCCTTTTACAGATAATATTATCTATTTTAACCCTCCCGGACTCAGGACAATTCCTGTAATCCATCTAATACGAAGATACATTGTACAATCATTTCAAATTAGTGACCATGATCAGCAGAACAAATGATTCCACACGGAATGACCTTAAATGAAATAACTGTTCCATCACAAAATATTAATCAGTTTTTGCATTGACCGCCATCATTGGCGCAGGGAGATTTAGCGGATACATTTGTTAAAATACTTTTTATGGAAAGGATATTACTGGCGATAAACAGCCAGAACATGGATGAAAATGCAATAGACTTTGCATGTTTTCTTGCGCGGCTCACGCATTCAAGGTTGACAGGTATTTTTCTCGAAAAGCTGGTATTGGAGGAGGAAATCATTATCCATCAATCGGGAGATGGACCGGAAATGGAATCTTATACTCTAAGAGAGGTGGCGGAAACGATAGAGGAACAGAAGGTAACTGTGGAAAATATCCTTCGTTTCAAAGAGATAGCCACATCCCAGGGAATACAGTTTTTTGTTCATCTCGATAAGGGGGTACCAGCCACTGAAATCATTGCCGAAAGTAGGTTTGCAGATATCCTGATTGTTGACGCCGGAACATCTTTTTCCAGAGTGGAAGAAGGTCCGCCCACCCGATTTGTAAAAGACATACTGCAGGATGCCGGGTGCCCTGTGATCATTTCACCGGAAAGTTTTAACGGCATTGACAATATAGTATTTTATTATGACGGAAGTAAGTCCTCCATATTTGCCATGAAACAATTCACTTATTTATTTCCGGAGCTGCGAAATAATAGAGCAAAAATAATTTATTTGAACAAGGCAAAAGAGTCCTGGAAAGAAGAACAAGATGCCGTGAGGGAATGGTTGGAATATCACTTTAGTGATGTTGAATTTATTTCACTTGAGGGGGACGCTATGGGGGTCTTTTTTAATTACCTGCTGAAAAAGAAAAATGATTTTGTAGTGATGGGCACCTATGGCAAAGGGTTACTGGATTCGTTCTTCGGAAATGGGGCTGAAAAAGAAAGCACCGGAACTACGAGTTTGCCCATATTTATTGCACATTATTAGATGATTCTCTGAAGTGTCATCCTGGGTATTGACCTCATTAACCCTTACAATAAAAAGCTGAGGACACAGATCTATATTACGGAGATTGAAGAATCAAATTAAAATACCTGCATTAAAATCACTCATACACTTGCACAATAGCTGTCAATGACTGCAAATATCATTTAAAATACCTTCAGTAAAATTTTATATTAAGATTCGCATTTTAAGTGATGATAAATTGCACAACTTATGTGATCCTCACGCACAGCTTAAAAGAATTAATACCTGGCGTCAGGAAGCCTGAAGACGGTATTATCGGCCAGCAGCGGGCTGCCAGTTCCAGACTCCCCGGCAATATTCATGTTGGCATTTATATAAGAATTTTTTCTTGAAGCCCAAACTCCGCAGGCTCGCTTTCTACAATTTTTTGTAGTCGGCATTCTTGCATGTTGACCCACCTATCCGAAAATATTTGTTCAGAATCGTTAAATTAAGAAAGCCATTAGCCAATCTGTCGATCTGAATTTTACAGAGTATTATATTCTTGCCCAAACATCAACGATAGTTTGAAACGCTAATGACAACTCTTATTTTAGCATTTCGAGTAGTTGAATGAGGCGTTGGTGGGGGAAAATTGTCTGAATTAGGATTTGTGGGTGAAAAAATGATAGGATTAATAGAAGGAGGGGTTTTGATGCAATGCATTATTGCACAAAAAAAATGATCCGAAATGAAACACGAAGAATTAACACATAAAATCATCGGCTCTGCCATGAAAGATCATTCAACTTTGGGAAACGGCTTTCGGAAAGTGATTTATCAACGGGCTTTGACTATTGAAATGGAAATGACTATTTTTTACGAAGGCATAGACATTGGCACAAGCCGGGTAGATTTTTTTGTAGAGAATGCCGTTATGGTAGAACTAAAAGCATTAATCAGGCTAGAAGATGTTCACCTTGCACAAGCAATGAACTATTGTCAGGCTTAACATCTTCCCATTGGTTTGCTCATCAATTTCGGAGCGAAGAGTTTAGAATTCAAACGAGTTTACAATATTAATCACCCCGAAAACAAGAACTACAACACCCAGCATCCTAAAATCCAAAAATCTTAAGTATCCTAATGCAGACAATGGACAGGGCGGCTCAACATAGACATGCCAGATGTTAAGTCGGCAAAAGCAGAAAAAGTAAAAATGAAAAAATAATTTATTAATCGAACGAATATTCGTTTATATTTGCGGCATGAGAGTCAGGGATGAGGCTAAAGAAATAACCATTCGCCAAAAAGCAATAGAGATTATTGTCAGGCACGGGCTGGGGGCCCTCAACATGAAGGACCTGGCCATTGCCAGTGGCATTTCTGCGTCCACTATTTATGTTTATTTCAAGAACAAGGAAGACCTGATACTGAAATTGTGCCAGTGGCTAAGAATTGAGATTTTGGCAAATAGCATAAAAGGATTGACCGCCGATATGTCACTGGCAGACGGGCTGCTGTTACAATGGAATAATCGTTACCGGTATTTTATCAACCACCCACTTAACTTTGAGGCAAGTGAGCAATTGCGCTACTCGCCGCTATATTATAAAACCACACCCAAAGTTATTGAAGCTATTGGGCCGAAATTGGACCCTTTCATTAAGAAATGCAGGAAGCGTGGTGAATTGGCTGAAATGCCTTTCGAGCTTTACTGGGCCATTGCATTTGCGCCGCTTTACCAGTTGATGGAGTTTCACATTTCCAACAGAAGCTATGCCAACGCTAAATTCAGGATAACACCGGCATTGATCAAAAAGGCCGTGGGGAGGATCGTTAAATCCTTAAGCCCTTAGGATTTTTTTTAAAAATATAATTAAACGAATATTCGATTATTATGAAGGAAGTTGATGTATTAATTGTGGGCGCGGGACCAACTGGTTTAACATTGGCTTTAGACCTGGCAAGGCGCAATATCAATTTTAGGATAATTGACAAGGCTTTACTGCCGCCTACCAGTTCCCGGGCGAAAGGGCTAAGACCGCGCAGCCTGGAAGTATTTGACAACCTTGGTATTGCCGGGAAAATAATGGAGGCAGGAAGCACGGATATGATTTTCCGCTGGATGGAAAAAGACAAGGTGCTAAAAGAAACGGCGATGAGATCCTTAACCACAGCGAGGGCGGATACAGTCTTCCCTTATGGCGTGATGATAGCCCAATGGCGCTTAGAACAAATACTAAGGGATGTATTGGCCGAGGAAGGAGAGGAAGTTCACTATGGCAACGAATTACTGGAATTCAACCAGAACAGTGAAGGGGTTCTGGCAACGCTAACCGGCATCGAAACCACCGAACAGCTTAGATGCAAATACATGGTTGCCTGTGATGGAGGTAAGAGCTTTGTGAGAAAGGCGCTTGATATCAACTTCGAAGGAACTACCTATGAATCATTTTCTGCGCTTATAGGAGATGTGGAAGTAGAAGGCCTGGTACCTGACGCGTGGCACATGTGGCGTCACCCTGATTATGGCATAGGCATGTCTCTGTGCCCATTGCCTGGAACCAATACCTGGCAAATACAGGTCCCTGCCATACCGGGCACGGATGGCAGACTCCCCTCCCCCAACCTGGAAACCTTTAGATCCCTATTCTATGAATCCACCGGTATAACAACAGTAACCCTAAATAACATCACCTGGGGTACAAATTACCGGGTAAATGAGCGTGTTGCGGAAAAATTTCGCGTGGGAAATGTTTTTATTGCGGGAGATGCGGCACATGTTCACTCCATTGCCGGAGGATTGGGAATGAACACCGGCATACAGGACGCATTCAACCTTGGATGGAAGCTTGCCGCTGTGCTTAAAGGGCCGGCACCGACTGCTTTGCTTGATTCCTACGAACAGGAACGGTTACCCATAGCCGAATGGACAATAAAGAACAGCCATGAGAGCGCAAAAAGGGTATACCAATCCTCACTAAAAGGAACCGGGGGCATAGAACAGGGCGTTAATGATGACGGCACACAGCTAAACCTTAATTATAGAAACAGTGTCTTAAGCAGTGAGCACCTAATCACAAATACTGCCCTGCATGCCGGTGATCGTGCGCCAGATGGCATTTATCAAACGGCAACCGGAACACCGGCAAGGCTCTTTGACTGGTTGAGAGGCGCACGGTTTGCAATCCTGGCAATTGGTCTAAATAACATCGCCGTTTTGGAGGCCATACAGCCGCAGTTTCCGGCACTTGTAATAATGAATATCCTGAATACCGACGGGATCGCCACTCAGCATGATCATATCTCGGCATTGTATGGTCCCGGGCCTGTCATTTATATCATTCGGCCGGATGGCTACATAGGCCTGATAAGTGATGGGCGTGATGTGAAGGCAATATTTAATTATTTGGCAGGATTGGTAATACCCAAAGCATAAAAATATGCTGTTCAACAAAACCTGAACTTCGGGTGGCTGGCAACACTGAGCAAGCCATATCACAATACGATCAACCGTCTGCAAAAAATGCTCAAGCTTATGCTTAATCAGGTAGTGCTGACCTTGTGAGAAGAAGGGCTACTCAATGGTTTTTGGAACGAAAAGGGGCAATTTGGGTAAGTTGTAAAATCAAAAAGCCCACAAATCAACGATTTGCGGGCTTTGAATATTGCTTCCAGCGGAGAGAGAGGGATTAGCTTTGCTGATTCCCGAGGAGGGGGCTTAAACCATCACAACGCCGGCACTTTCGTGCCCTGCTTTTTTGCTTTTCCACTTCCGCACAAGCAAGCTTGGCGACGTTTCAAAGCAAAAAAGCCCCATTCGGGGCCTTGTGATGGTTTGCGGAGAGAGAGGGATTCGAACCCCCGGAGGCTTGCACCTCAACGGTTTTCAAGACCGCCGCATTCGACCGCTCTGCCATCTCTCCGGCGCAAA
>CALFNL010000438.1 GCA_937902875.1 uncultured Bacteroidota bacterium
TAGTGGCGATGAATTTGGAAGGATGGCTCAGAGGCATCCACCATCACTGTTCCGAGAGATTCGTTCATGGTTACCTGGATGAATTCTTTTTCAGGTTCAATGGCAGACATTCAATGAAAAGCCTCTGGCACCGGCTCATTGAGCAATACATGACGAAGCCACCCTACTTCTATAAGGCCCGTGCGGCCTAAATGGGTAATCCTGTAAGTAAGATTATACTTGCCGGAAAATTACATTATTCCATCCTGATGAATTTCTTCTGCTATGGATTAGGTCTGCATAAATTTCAACAAACAAATTTCTTCAAACTCTCAAATAGAAAATTTCACTTTCAAAGCAGTCTACTTAATTCCTAATTCCTTCTGAATTTGTTCAAGCGATCTTCCTTTGGTTTCCGGCATGAACTTGTATATGAATATTAATGATAACAACATCATCCCACTATAAAATACAAAAGAATAAAATCCACCATTGGCATTTCCTTCAACAATTACGGGAAAAGTCCAGGAAATAATGGCGGCCATCACCCAATGCGTGAAACTACCCATCGCTCCACCCTGCGATCGAACCGAATTAGGAAATATTTCTGAAATAAAAACCCATATAACGGCCCCTTGTGAAAATGCAAAGAAGGCAATAAATCCAATGAGGTAAAAGATAACAAAACTATCACCGGTAATATTGTGATTGAAAGCATTTGCCGTCAAAGCGAGAAAAACAATCATGCCAATAGATCCAATTATCAAAAGCTTTTTTCTTCCAAACTTATCAATCACAGACATGGCCAGCAGTGTAAATATCAAATTAGCCGAACCAATATAAATGGGCAGTAAATAGGCCTGGTCTTTTGAAAAACCCGTCATTTCAAAAATGCGTGGCGCGTAATATAGTATTGCATTAATGCCTGACAATTGATTAAACATAGCCAGCATTACGGCGTATATGATCGGCTTGTTGTATTTGCCGTTAAACAGGCTCTCTTTAGCGCCTTGCCGCGACAATTCATGTTCCTCGCGAATAACTCTTAATGCATCAGCCTCACCAGTTTTGCTAAATATTACTTCAGCTTCGTCATCCCGGTTCTTCAGCACCAGCCAACGAGGACTTTCCGGAATAAAGAATAGCAAGACAGCGAACAACAATGCAGGTATTACCATGATGCCAAGCATCCACCGCCAACCGCTATCACCCATATTGACAAACAAAAAATTGGTAAGATATGCTACGAAAATGCCGCCCACAATCATTAATTGAAAGGAGCCGGCAAGTTTGCCGCGAATGCGGGGCGGTGCAATCTCCGAAATATACATAGGCCCTACCACCGATGAAGCCCCCACTGCTAATCCGCCAATCATTCTAAAGAGCACAAAGAACAACCAAACGGAAGTGCTGGCACAACCAATGGCAGAAACGAGGTACAACAACGCAATAACCGACAACACCTTCTTACGTCCATATTTTTGAGCAGGCATTCCGGCAACCAGGGAACCAATTACGGTTCCGATTAAACTGGATGCCACCGTAAAACCCTGCCAGAATGAGCTAAGTGACCAAAATTGCTGGATCAATTTTTCAGCTCCGGATATTACGGCTGTTTCAAAGCCAAATAGAAAACCACCCAACGAAGCAATCAGCGATACCCGTATTGCAAAGTTGTATGAAATGCGTGGCTGGCTAACTTCTAATCCGCGGCGAAGAGTATTTTCAGATTGAACAAGCATAGTCTGTCATTTAATTATTTATCCAGGATGATGAATCGCCACACCTGGTATTGCACTGCCCACTGGAGATATACAAGAAGGGTTGATGATATTCCCGGGCAGCGGGATATTATTTTATTTCGCTGGTGGCAACTGCAATTTTTGAATCGGCTGTTCCATAGTATAAGAACCATTTATTATTGAATTGCACCAATCCTTCAACAAAGCAAACATTATTCACCTGGCCCGTAATCTCATAAGGCATATCAGGTTTGATAAAATAATTTTCACATCTGTCCAATACTTTAAGGGGGTCGGCTTTGTTGAGCAGGATTTGTCCGGCAGCATAAGTGCCATTTGGTAATGACTTGTCTCCGAACGAAGGACTATTTTTACTGTTATAAATGAATACAATACCGTCATCGGTTAATATTGCCGGTGGGCCCGGCTCAACCAGCTCGCTGTCAAATTTGCCATGACGTGGGCCAAAAACAATTTTGAACGCTTCATATTTTCTTAGCGAATCGTATTGTTTTTTTGCCGGATCTGTTTCACGGATAGGTGTCCAGTCTATGAGATTATCGGAAGTTGCGGCATATATATTAGATTCTCCCCAATACATCCAATATTTTCCCTGAATCTTAACAGCCACCATGTTTCCATTTTTTACTCTGCAAACAATAGAACCGGATTTTGACCAATAATTCACGTATTTTCCATTCTCAGCCTTTCTAAATACCGATCCATATTTTTTCCAATGTTTCAAATCTCCTGAGCTGGCAATAAATAACCTCGCGGTAGTACCATCGTAGGCAGTATAGGTCATATAATAAACGCCCATTTCATCCTGCACCAGTCTTGGGTCTTCAACCCCGCCTTCTGCTTCAAACTTCAACAATGTATCGGGTTGGGGATATAACACAGGTTGCGTATTGGTTTTGAAATGCATACCATCCCCGCTATATGCCAGGCCAATTCTTGAGGTACCCGCATATTTCTTTACAGTATCTTCTGCCCTATACAGTAAATGCACTTTACCATCTCTGACTGTTGCAGTCGGATTAAAAACATCCTGAGCTTCCCACCCTACTTCTTTCTTCAGAACCGGGTCATAAAATAGAGTTGGCTTTGGTTGCAGGCAGGGATTTACGTTTTGCTGTTTTATGAAAGGACCGATCATCCAGGACTTCCTTTGTGCATACGTGTCGGATGAAAATATCACTGCATATAAAGCCACAACCACGAATATTGTTGATTTAGACATAGCGGAAAATAATTAAGGATAAAAAATAGTGATAGACTTTTTTATCGAACTGCATTGGTTGAAAAAATATTTTGGGGTCACAATAGAACTCAAAACCTCAGGCATTACGCTGAAGCTCAATTGGCCGATCAATAAAATTGTTTGTAAAAAATACAAGAGGAATTGTAGAAGAGAGGCCATGGAGACCTCTCATTCAACTTAAATAACCGTTTGTATTCCCAAAATTAATACCCACTATTTTGTCCGAATCCCAGCAAATCCACTTCCCGTTGAGGAATAGGAAGCAAGGCATTCCTGCTTTGCCAGCCATCGCCGTAATCTTTATAACCAGTAAGTGGATCGGCAGCCGGTGATTTTGCGAGTACTGTAGCTGCCAGTCCCCATCTGATAAGGTCATAATAACGCTGACCTTCAAAAGCGAGTTCTACTCTTCTTTCATGCTGTATGGCTTTAAGTAAGTCGTCCTTAACAGTAGTAACTACTGGTGGTAATACTCCGGGAACACCCGCATTTGCTCTTGCTCTTGCTCTTACCATTTCCAATGAAGCCTTTGCATTAACAAGGTCATTGAGCTGCGCATAGCACTCGGCCTGCCACAACAAAACGTCAGCATATCTTATGTATACATAATCAATGCCACCATCATCGGAAGGATTAAAATTTCCCAGCAATTTTTTCAGGCAATAGCCGGTTAATGATGCGGATGGATCATAAGGGTTGCCATCGAAATAGGTATCGCCGGCCATAAAGACAGTTGCTTTGAGTCTTGGGTCCCCTGTTTCGTATTCGTTTACGAGGTCTTGTGTGGGCAGGTTAAAGCCCCAGCCAATTCCTCTCGGCGCAAATACGGCATTCAAAATAGAACCCTGTGAAGGTACTTTACCAGCATCATGACGAGCTGCAAAGATTATCTCTTTCCCCTGTTCGCCTGAACCGTTGAAATTATCGGCATAATTAGCTAATAGTGAATAATTCCCTACTCCCTGAGCGAGTGCAATTTCATCAAGGCATTTTTGCCACTGCTCACGGTATAGATATGTCTTTGCCAGCAATGCATGGGCGGCCCCGCTGGTGGCACGTTGGTAGTCAGATGCAGGATAGGAAGCCGGTAAAGCGGATGCCGCATTTTGAAGATCTTCTTCGATCTGCGCATATACTTCGGCTACACTTGCCCTTTTACTGTTATCATTCAGGTTCTTTTCCGGTATCAATAATGGCACATCACCAAAATTTACCACCAAACGGAAATAATAAAATGCTCTTAGAAAATAGGCTTCTCCCTTAATTCGATTGAATGTGCTTGGGTCAAGGTCGTGCGCTTTGGATCCATCCTGCAGCAATATTACATTAGCTGCATTGATGCCTTTATAATTATATCGCCAAATACCAAGCACATTATTGTTGGTGGGAAATATTGCAAATGTTTCCATGCGGCGCATATCTTCCTGGTCTCCCAGTCCGCCGCCGCCTTTTACTGCATCATCACTCATCACATCCCCAATAACCCAGTCGCGACAAATTGAAGCGCCTGCATCCCAATCCCAACTACCCCTCCAACGATCAGTGAGAGGTTCATAAACAGCGTCAATAGCCAATATGAAATCACTTGCCTGCGTAAATACATTGCTTTCTGTAAGTTGCCCCTGTGGAACTTTTTCCAATTGTTTGGTACACCCAAAGGCGAATATGGCTGTAATTAATACTAATATCTTTTTCATATTTCAAATGAGTTTAAAAGTTAAGCTGTATGCCAAATGTGAACGCCTTGGCAGGTGGATATGTACCCATGTCAATACCCACGGCCAGGTCACCATAATTAGCGAGATTGTCATTGGTATATAATTCCGGGTCCATGCCTTTGTACTTGGTAATCGTTAACAAGTTTTGGGCGCTTACAAAAAGCCGGGCATTCGCGATACCGATTGCCTGGAGGGATTTTCGAGAGAAATTATATCCCAATACAACATTCTTTAACCTTACATAAGCACCGCTCTCAATATAACGGTCAGACGTGCGGCGGTTATTATTACCATCCAGGTAGGTGGCTCTTGGAGTTTTGTTACTGGTTCCTTCCCCGTGCCAATGACTATTATAAAAATCAAGTTTGGTATTGAATCCTCTTGAATCAAAGCTGTTGATAATATTATCTACTTCATTGTATATCTGGTTCCCCGATACGCCATTGACAAATAAATTCAGGTCAAATTGTTTGTACCGCAGGGTTCCATTTATACTGTAAAGAAATTTTGGCAACCCGTGACCAATTATGGTTCTGTCATCATCATCAAGAATACCATCCTTGTTTATATCTGCAAACCTGATATCGCCTGGCTTTGCATTGGGTTGCATCGGAGCGCCATTCTTGTCTTTGTAATTATCTACATCGCTCTGGGTTTGAAATATGCCGTCGGTTTTGTACCCGTAAAAAGAACTTACACTTTCACCTTCTTTCAATAATATAGTGCCATTGCCCGCACTGATGAATTGTTCCTTTGCCTTATACAGGGAAACGACTTTGTTTTGTACAGTAGTGATATTACCCGTGGCCTCCCAAGACCAGTCCCTTTGCGCCTGCCTATAAGTCAATGTAATATCAAGGCCCTTGTTACTCATGCTGGCTCCGTTTACATAAGCCGGCGCAGCATCTCCATTTGTAAATGAAACAGGCAACTGAATAAGAATATCTTTTGAATTCCTGGTGTAATAATCAACAGATAGTTTGAATTTATTTTTCAGGATGGAGGCATCAAAACCGATATTGGTTTGTGCAGTAGTTTCCCATTTCACATCGGGATTGCCTTTACTGATTACCTGCAATACATTATTGCTGGTAGAGTACACGGTTGCGAAAGGATAAAACCCTATTTCCTGATTACCCAACTGGCCCCAGCTACCTCTTAATTTCAAATCATCCAACCAGGAAATATGTTGCATGAATGGCTCTCTTGTAAGGTTCCAACCTAAAGAGAAAGAAGGAAAATATCCTCTGCGATTCTTTTCACTAAACCGGGATGAGGCATCCGACCGCAAACTAACCGTGGCGAGGTATTTATTCTGATAAGCATAAGACACTCTTCCAAAATAAGACATTAGTGCCCATTCCTGCAAAACACCATCCGTAAATTGCTGGCCCGTGCCATAGGTTAGATATTGCAAATCAGGATTATTATCCGAGCGGATATCATAGCCGTTCCTGGATCCACCCAGATAATCCGCACTGTATGTAACATATTCTGAACCTATTATTGCACTGAGGTCATGTACATCATTCCAACTGTGCGTATAATTAAGTGTATTGGTCCAGTTGATAGTAGTAAACCTGTTTCTGAATTTGTCAACCGATTTATTCAGATCGGTTAAGGTGGTTCTGTCTCCCGGTATTTGTCCTGAATATGTTTGTTGTTCGGTATTATAAAAATCTAATCCGAAATCGGTTCTCAATTTCAGCCCCTGCATCAATTTTGCTTCGGCATAAACATTTCCTACCAGGCGATAACGATTCAGGGTATTGTTCCTGTATTCTGCTATAGCCAATGGGTTTTTACCATCACCATATAAATTTGGATTACCATAAAGTGATGCGGGAGGAAGATCGGTTAATAAACCGGTTACAGGATCATACACTGGGATAGCATTGGGCCTGATTAAAGCATATCGCACCACACCCGGAAGGCTACCCGGTCTTCCTCCATCACCCGATGCACCTACACTCTTCGTTTTGTCGAAAGTGATACTCATATTTTCACCTATACGGAGCCAACTCTTTACATCTGACACCACATTGGTGCGAATTCCATACCTCTTAAAAAATGATTCAACGATCGTTCCCTTCTGGTCTACAGCATTTCCTGAAATATAATAACGGGTTTTATCCGTGCCTCCTGAAAAACTCAGGTTGTATTTCTGTGTTACACCCTGCTGAAAAATAACATCCTGCCAGTCAGTATTTGGCAGCTTCGACGGGTCATCGTTGTTCCTGTTACTGTTTCCATCATTGGCAAAGGCCTCGTTTTGTAGTTCTATATACTGCGCCGTATTAATCATTTTTGGTTTGTTCGTTGGGTTGGCAATACCATATGAAACATCCAGCGCAATTACATCTTTACCGGCTTTCCCTGATTTTGTAGTAACGAGAATAACACCATTCGCGGCCCTTGCACCATAGATGGATGCTGCGGAAGCATCTTTTAAGATTTCAATCGATTCCACGTCTGATGGTGAAATTGTAGTGAGACCACTGTTAACCGGAATACCATCAATAATATAAAGCGGGTTGTTATTATTTAATGTGCCAATACCTCTTATACGTACCACGGCATCCGCACCTGGGGCACCAGTGGGTGCGGTAACGATTACACCCGACGCCATACCTTGTAAAGCACTGCCAAGATCAAGAGATTGTGTTTTCACGAGATCGGCTCCATTTACAGAAGAAACTGCTGCCGTTACCTGGGATTTTCTTTGTGTGCCATAGGCAATTATGGTAACCTCCTGTTGCTGCACATCGGCATTTCTAAGTGATACATTCACTTGGGTTTTTCCCCGCACATTAACTTCCTGTGATTGCATACCCACAAAAGAAAACACTAGCACTTCCGATGAATTTTCCGGCAATTCAATCTGGAATTCGCCTTTTTCATCTGTAGTAGTACCTACGGAAATACCCTTTACCTGAATAGAAACACCCTGGAGGGCTTTACCATTTTCATCTGTCACTTTTCCTCTTACGGTAACAGGGGGCAATGGTGTATTTTCTCTCACTATGGCGCTCGTCAATGTGTCTTTGGGCTTAATTACGATCGTTCTTTCAACGATGGCATAAGTAAGCGGCTTCCCTTTTAAGCATTCTTCCAGCGCCTGTTCCAATGTTACATTGCGCACAACAACGTTAACCTTCCCGGCCTGCTGCAACAATTCGGAACTATATAAGAAATCATAACCGCTTTGCCTTTGTATTTTCTTAAATACTTCTTGCAGGGAGGCCTTTTTCTCGTTCAGTGAAATTTGGGAATATCCTTTTGCTCCCGCGGTGAGGCATGTGGAGAGCAGGATGATTGCTGTAAAATTCATGATTAACAGCGTTTTGGTTAGAAACCGCCAATGGCGGTAAAAGCAAATCGTTAAATGCATAACTTTGTTTTGTTTGGGTTAAACAATAAGCAGTCCTACCAGATTGTATGAATGGGTTAACCCAAGCTTCCTGCCAGAGGTGGTGCAAACACTTCTGGCTTTTTTTCGGGTCAACCGGGTGAACACATTATTTTATTTTGGCATCACAATAACTTTTTTGCCATCAATTTTAAGAGAAACACTACCCGTCATCTCTAACATTTTAAGTACCTGCGAAGCATTTTCAAAGCGGGATATGGTGCCGCCAATATGCCCCGTTATTGTTCCTTTATATTCAATGTCTACATCATACCATCTCCCTACCTGCTTCATAATGGTGACAATGTCTGTAGCATCGCCAAATTGAAATTTCCCATTCTTCCACGCCATCACTTCTTCTAAATCAACGTCATCACCGATTTTTATGCCCGATGATATCCTGGCCTGCTGACCGGGTTTTAACAAACCGGCCGCGTTACCTCTATTTATTTTAACCGAACCTTCCAACAATGTTACTTTAGCCACGGCTTCATCATCATAGGCATTTACATTAAAGTGTGTGCCCAATACCGTTATTTTCATATCACCTTTTTGCACAATGAATGTTTTCTTTGTTCCATCATCTGCAAACACGGAGGGCGCTACTTCAAAATAAGCTTCGCCGGATATTTCAACCTTTCTCTCCTTTCCAACAAAGGCCGTTGGATAACGTAAAGAACTTTCAGCATTCAACCATACTTTTGTTCCATCGGCCATCGTGATAGAAACAACTTTGCTTCCTCTTGGGTTAAAAAGCGTGTTGTACTCCATTTCCTGATTCCCGCTTTCGGGTTTCTGATGGTAGGCTATTTGTCCATCAGCCAGTTTCACCAGTTGCACATTCCCCTGGGTTGCAAGTGTCCCTTTGCCCACACTGTCCAGGTAAACCTTTCGGCCATCCGCCAACGTGATCATCGCCCGGCTATTATCAGGCGCTTTTATATCATTTGATACAATTGCAACCGGCTTATCACTCCGATCATATTGAGTACCCTGCTTTTCGTATAGCCAATAACTAAGGCCCAGCGTTAAAATAATAGATGCGGCTACGGCTAAACGCTGCAATAATCTCCTTGTTTTGCGTTGAGGAGAAAGTTCATACACCTCCCCCTTGCTGTCCTGGGCCGCGCGCAGCATCTTCTCAATTACTGCATCCCATCTCTTCTGGTCATATCCCTCAACCGGATGTGTATCTTCCAATATTTCACCAAGCCAATTTCTTACTGCACCTTCGTGTTCCGATTGCCTTATAATTGCAAACAATTCATTTACCTCGTCTTCATTAGCCATTTGGCTGTAATATTGCTCCAATAAATATTTGATTCTGTCTTGATCTATGCGCATGGTAATTTATTTGATACGGGTATTTTAGTCCACAATTGGGTTTGGAGAACTCTGGTTAGCAATGAAGGTTAATTTCAAAAGAAATGATGGGTTAAGAAAATTATGCGCCTGATATGACGATTCAAAATTGCCAATGGCCTATTGAGCAGGAATTTTTTTTTAGCTTCCTGTCTGCCATGAATCATATCTTATTATCCAAAAAATTTTTATGGCTTTTGTGAAGACTACAAATTAGAAATAAGAGACTCAAAATCAACCAGCTGAGCCAATTGCCCAATAAAAAAGGTCCCTTTCAATCGCGAACCTTCGTGAACACAAGCGGAGAGATTGATGGACTGTGCCCTTGCGCCGCCGCTAATTCCATTGCTTAAGCGTACGTAGCCCACCAATTAATTGAAGACCGGGCGAAGCCTACCTGGGCTTTTTAACCGCCGTATTGATACGAAGGCGGTAACGCTCCGGTGGGCGAAGGTGGAGAATATCGGAGTCGAACCGACGACCTCTTGCATGCCATGCAAGCGCTCTAGCCAGCTGAGCTAATTCCCCTGCATTTTCAGGATCCAAATGCCTTCCGGCAAAATGGATTGCAAATATACCAGAGGTCAACAATCCGGCAAAATTCAAATTCTCCTCCACTTGGGCAAGGCTTTTGCAGTATATACCTTCAAAACCAATGCTATGAAGCTGAAATTTTCCGGAATGATGCTCATATCCGCCCTTGCTGCAATTTCCTGTGTTTCCTGCAACAAGACCAGGAATCAAAACAATCCTTCAGACAATTGGCCAACCGATTCCATACGCACCGTGGTGCAGGGCCTCAATTTCCCCTGGGAAATTCTTTGGGGCCCCGATGACCATATCTGGATGACCGAAAGACCTGGAAAAATTTCCAGCATTGATCCAAAAACAGGGGATATTTTGTTCGGCGCCACCATCCCCGACGTGGTTTCCAATGGTGAGGGTGGATTGCTCGGCATGGCCCTCCATCCCGATTTCATGAAAAACGGCTTCATCTATGTCAGTTACAATTATAACGCCAGTGGCGGCTACCGCGAAAAAATAGTTCGATTCACATATAGCAATCTCAGTCTCAATAGCCCACTCACACTAATTGAAAATATCCCGGCATCCAGCATCCACAATGGATCAAGGGTGCGAATCATCAATGATGGCTCAGGTTTCAAATTGTATTTTACATCCGGCGATGCATCGGTTAGCAGCAATGCCCAGGATCAGGATTCAAGGAGCGGGAAAGTGATGCGACTGAATTTAGATGGATCCATTCCATCGGATAATCCCATAGCCGGTAATCCCATATGGACATTGGGGCATCGCAATCCACAGGGATTGATATTTGCTAACGGATTCATCTATACGGCGGAGCATGGGCCAGATATCGAAGATGAAGTTAACATCATTGAAAAGGGAAGAAATTATGGATGGCCCAATGTGAATGGCCCCTGTGATGGCGGCGAACTGAGTTTTTGCAATACAAATAATATAAAAGAACCCATTTGGTCTTCGGGTAGTTCAACTATAGCAACCTCAGGGATCGATTATTACGATAAGGATTTGATTGGCGGATGGAAGAATTCCATATTAGTCGCTACTCTAAAGGATGAAAGCCTGCGTCAACTCAAACTGAGCAACGATCACAAAACAGTGATCCAGGCAAATACCTTTTTCAAGAATCAATTCGGCAGACTGAGAGATATTTGCATCTCCCCCGCAGGCAGGGTTTACCTCTGCACAAGCAACGGAGGAGATGCCGATAAATTAATTGAGATTAGTAAATTGAATTGAGTAAACCTAACTAAACAGGATAGCTGCTCTAATCTAATCACTATGCCAATTCCTGATAGGCGTAAGAGGCTATTCATAATCATGCTCCGGAATTTTGCCGGATCTTCAGGTTCCTTCAAGCATATTTATTTGACTTAACCGGAAATTCAATTCGAGAAGCCGATACGCCATTTAATCTCTATTTTCCACCTTCAGTATCCTGAACTCCTTCAAGCCCGCTGGCATTTTCCAGGTCACGGTCTGTCCCGGCCTGAATCCAATCAGGGCCGCACCCATGGGAGTCAGAATAGAAATCTTCATTTGCTGAATATCCGCATCATGTGGCATCACTATGGTGAACTCTGATTCTTTTCCATTTGCCAGATCCCTGATTCGCACCCTGGAATTAATGCGAATAGTATCCGTGGGAAATTCCTCACTTTTAACTACAGTCGCTCTCATGATTTCATGTGAAAGCGTCATTTCATCCGGCGTGCTATTTGAGTTTGAACCCACCAGGCGCTTGAGAAGAAGATAGTCTTCCTCACATAATATAACCGGATTTTTTTGAATTGTTTTCATTTTAGATTATTTTGATTGAGAATTAATAAATGATTGCCTCCCGGAAATGGAAGGAATATTGCACATAAAAAAAGGCTTTCGGATATCCCCGAATGCCCGCCTATTCAAAGCTATCCGGGGTCTACTAAAAAAAGTCCTTTAGGGAAACGAAAAGTGTAGAACCAGATATATTACCTGATTTACGTACTGGCATAAATGCATCTTCCGGGAATGGAGAGATCCCAATTGGCCTACTGTAACTTCTATTATTATATTTGAGAATGCATTTCATTAGCATGCGAAGATACTGATCTTTTCGCATCCTGCATTGCCGGCGCTGTTAAAAAAAGAATTAGAAAAAAAGGAAATCCCCTTCCAAAAGGCTTCAAAAAGCAAAATCAGTCTGGGGCCATCATGCAATTTCCTGTTGGGAAAAATAAATCAGGAATACTGAAATAAAGAAAATACCAGTTGCAATTGGCATGAGAAAGCCTGGAATTCCAGATTCAATAAAAGGACATTTCTCCCAGATCCACAAAATAATACTGGATCAATAGCATAGTTCAATAATTATTTGAATTAACTTTTCTATAATCATTAATAGGCGTTCAATTCAGGTAAAAACAGTAGATTTGATGGTCTTGAAGAATTTTGTTTACATACAATCCCATTGTTTTTTTGGCGATCTGCTCAGGATTGCTGAATCGAATACTATATCCAGAAAGCTTCACTTCTTCTCCAATTTCAAGGCCTTTGATACCCAGGCCCCGGCCTGAGGAATTCTCAAGCAGGCACGGGGATAATTACTTTCTCTTCTCTTAATTCATTCAGGTTAAATCAATTTCCATGTTACGAAATCAAAAACTGGTTTCAGTAAGCAGCAGCATTGTATTATTCGCTGTTTTTATCAATGCTTTGATCATCGCCTTGGCATATATTAATAATCCGTGGCTATTTTGGCTCCTGTTGATTACCGCGCCGGTCCTGACTCTTGCCCTGTACAATATCATACAGAAAAAACACGCAGTGCTTCGAAATTATCCCCTAATCGGATACCTGAGGTACTGGATGGAATCCCTAAGGCCTGAATTGCGGCAGTATTTTTTTGAATCAGATAGCGATGGCAAGCCTTTCAGCAGGCGGCAACGCTCCATTGTGTACCAAAGAGCCAAGAATGAGCGGCAAACGGTAGCGTTTGGAATGCAGTTGGATAACAATTTACCAGGTCATGAATGGATGGCCCATACCATGTATCCTGTCACAGTAGAACAGAAGGATCTGAGAGTATTGATTGGAAATGAGCAATGCAGTCAGCCCTATGATGCAAGCATTCTGAATATCGGAGCCATGAGCTATGGCGCTCTAAGCAAAACAGCCATCAGGTCATTGAATGAAGGTGCAAGATTGGGAGGCTTCGCCCACAACACGGGTGAAGGAGGAATCAGTCCCCATCACCTGAATGGCGGCGACCTGATTTGGCAAATTGGGACCGGCTATTTCGGGTGCAGAAATGACCAGGGACATTTCAGCGATGAGCTTTTCAGGGAAAACGCATGCCGGCCGGAAGTCAAGATGATTGAATTGAAGCTCTCTCAGGGCGCTAAACCAGGTCATGGCGGCATTTTGCCGGCCGCAAAGAATACTGCTGAAATTGCGGGTATCCGTAATGTTGAGCCAGGCGCCACAATTTTTTCTCCTCCCGGTCATTCCGCATTCATAAATGCCGAAGGAATGGTCTTGTTCCTTGAAAAATTACGCCGATTGTCAGGAGGTAAGCCTGTTGGAATCAAACTCTGCATCGGAAACAAAAAGGAGTTTCATAAAATTTGCTTTGCCATCCGCAAGTCAGAGATCATTCCTGATTTTATTTGCGTGGATGGTTCCGAAGGTGGTACAGGCGCCGCACCATTGGAATTTACGGATTCTGTGGGAATGCCCCTCTATGAAGCATTGAATTTTGTGTCGCAGACTCTCCAGATTTATGACCTCAAGAAAAAGGTAAAAATCATCGCGGCTGGAAAGATCATATCAGGCTTTGACATTTTGAAAGTGCTTGCTCTTGGCGCCAGTTGCTGTTATAGCGCGAGAGGAATGATGTTTGCCCTGGGCTGCATTCAGGCCCTTCGGTGCGACCGAGATGATTGTCCCGTAGGTGTTGCCACGCAAAATCCCGCTTTATACAGAGCACTCAATGTTTCTGATAAGCGCATCCGTGTTGCGAGCTTTCACCGGAATACTATCAAAGCCACTATTGAATTGATGGAAGCGGGTGGATTCAGCGACCCTTCGGCGGTAAGCCTCTCTAGCTTTTTCAGGCGACTCGATCTCATGAACACAAAAAGCCTGGCGGAGATATACAAAAAGAACTATGACTGGTCCATATTGAAAAAGGATTACAATTCATCATTAAATTGACCCAACATGAAAAAAACAATGATTAAGCCGGTATTGCTCAGGGATGATTATGAGCTACTCATTTCCCTTATTAACAATCGGACCAGGGCCTCATACGACAGGAAAAATGTGAATAGACTACAGACGGAGCTCGAGAATAGCCAGGTGGTGAAAAGCAATTCATTCCCAATAAATACTGTCCGCCTCAATTCCAGTGTTTCAATAGTTGATTTGGCAGACAAGAGCGAATTCAAATTTCAGATTGTATTGCCCGACAGAGCCAATTTCGCATCTGGCAAAATATCAATTGTCTCCCCATTGGGTACGGCCATGATTGGCTATAGCGTGGGGCAACAATTCACATGCCCCGGACCGGCGGGAAATAAAATATTCCTGATTCGCAAAGTTCAAAATGCCATGCCTTAATGGTTGCTCATGTCATTTATTAAAATTGAATAGGTTATGACAATGATAGTCTTAGTACTTGCAAGTCTGGTTCTCTTGTCACTTACAATATTGTTCTTTACATTCCGGAAAAATCA
This sequence comes from uncultured Bacteroidota bacterium, assembly GCA_937902875.1. Classification (GTDB taxonomy): domain Bacteria; phylum Bacteroidota; class Bacteroidia; order Chitinophagales; family Chitinophagaceae; genus PSRI01. Next base: position 14,736 of record CALFNL010000438.1, read on the forward strand.
ATCGCGCTTGAATCAAAAGGTCCACAGGAGATTCGAAGAGCTGATCAATGAACATGATTACAAGGTGGATACATCAGAATCATTCAACAAGAAGAAAATTGCTCTTGACAGTATGAATCAAAAACTGCTTTTCCTGGACATGAGCAAAAAAACTGAGTTCTTCCATGTGCTCGACCTGCGCCAGCTTTCATTTTGTCATGTAGTGATGCCAGGCAATAATAATGGCAATTATATCTCCAGCATATCGCTGGAATGCATTTTAAGTGATAAATCAACTACAATGTTTCCTTTTTATGAAGCCTCGCAAGATAGTCTTTCAGACATAAAACTACTTGCGGAAAAGGCTTCGTTCTGGAGAAAGAAGATAAATAATCATAGATATAACCACAATTTCAACAATTCGAATGAATACGTACCCTAGCCGAAATAGGAAATAGTCTCCCCTGAATGCGAAATGAAATGTGAATATGAAACAAAGTCATAAAATATCAATAATCACAGTAGCAACTGTTGATTCCGCCCGTGAATCCACAGTTTTCGGCATCCTCTTTTTTCCAACTCTCAAAGCCTTCCATACCATCACCGGAGCCAGATGACCTGGTTCCGGGCAATCCTGCTATTGGTACAATGAGCGCCACATAACCAGGCTTCATTTCCAAACATCCTGCATTCACCAGAAAGTGCTGAATGGTTCTTGCCATTAGGCTCCGTGAATATTCTACATCTGCATAAGAATTATGTCATTGCAAATATTAGGATCATGAATTCAAGGCAAACAAATCAATTGATATTATTGAAGGATGATTACGACGTACTAATGAACTACCTGAAAACAGGTGAAATGGAACTAAAATACGATCGCGCTCGGGCCAATATGCTTATCGCAGAGATTGAGAAGGCCGAATTGCTAAGCAGGGCCGCTTTTCCAAAGGACGTAGTCCGTTTGCATTCCAGGATTGTGGTCCGTGACAAGATTGCACGTCGCAATCTTGCCTATACGCTCGTGCTTCCTGAAGATGCCAGCCACAGGGAAGACAAGATTTCCATTCTGGCTCCCCTGGGAACCATGTTATTAGGCGCACGAAAAGGAGCAGACCTCGTCAGGGAAACTGCCGGCAGGAAAAACTATTTCACCATCATGGAGATCATTCATCCAATTGACTAAGCAACCAATAAAATCAAAATATGAAATCAACCATACTGGTAGCCCTGGTGCTCATCATTTTCATCCTGTTCGTTGTACTCATGCTAAAATGGGTGCATAAACAAACACTCAAAGCAGGTCACAGGAAACTGCTTGAAGAATTCAAAACTCATGGGGATGATCATGAGCTGGAAATTTTCAGAAAACAGGTTCTTCTCAAGCGGATCATTGCCATCGATTTGCAAAACCGAAAGCTTATGCTGATGGACCATAGTGAAGAAATTGAACAGACCAATATTTGGGATCTGAGCGATATTCTCTCTTGTGAAGTGATCGTGTACGAGCCTAACAGGGTTGCCAGGTTCAGCAAGTTGGGGAACCTGAAATTAGGGCCGGAACGGCAAATCAGCGAAGTGTCGCTTCGTGTTGGAACAACAGATGAGGGCATGCCCAATTTGTTGTTCCCCTTCTTCAGGGAAAATCTTGACCCGGCTTTCACTACAGTTGACAGGATAGGCGAAGCGGAAGAATGGAGGGATTTAATATTGGTACAGATCAACGCGAATCACCCCGGTCCAGGAACAAAAGAAACCGGCAGTAACCGTTAGTTGCTGAACATGATAATAAACCGGTTTTTTCTGATAAAACATTTGCCCGGCAATTTCGCATTCCCAAACATTGAAATCTTACAGCACTTGAAAAGAAGTACGAATGAAACAACAAAATATCTCTTTCAATCAGGAGTTCCATTTACAAGGGATATCCTGGACCAATTGAAAGCAGAGGGATACAAATACGTGCAGGTAAGGTCATATACCTTCGACAGGCGCCAGGACTATATGGAGCCATATTATTTCATTTTAATACCCTGCAAGGCTGATAAAGCGAATAAAAAAGGGCTGGGAATTTATGAGCCCATCAATAGCGAAATATTGAATGAATGGACAACTGAATCTTCGGATATGAAGGTCTTGATATCCTATGAATAAGTATCGGCGTATCCTTCAATGTCAAAAATACCAGTGGCTGCTGCCGGGCCAATGGATTCATGATTCTCAGTCGCCCCAAATCTCGTCTTCGCCACGAAGCCATCTTTTCACCAATTCTGTGGACACGGATTTAGGTCTTTCTATCGGGAGACCCAGGGCCCTATCCCAGCAAAGGCTCGCCATCACACCCAGCGCGCGGCTGACGCCGAACAATACCGTATAGAATTCATATTCCACCAGGCCGTAGTGAACCAGCAATGCACCACTGTGTGCATCTACATTTGGCCAGGGGTTCTTGATCTTGCCAAGGGATTTTAAAATCGGAGGCACCACTTCATAAACCCTCCAAACGGTATTCACGAGGGGATCATCGGGCATATTCTTTTTGCCAAATGCCATTTGAGCCGTGAAACGGGGATCGGTCTTGCGCAGTACAGCATGGCCATAGCCAGGAACTACTTTTCCTTCCTTTAGAGTTTTCTCAACATATTCTTCTATTTGTTTATTCGATGGCAGTTCCACTCCCAGTTCCTGCCGCATTTCAAATATCCATTTAATCACTTCCTGGTTAGCAAGTCCATGAAGCGGTCCTGCGAGCCCATTCATTCCGGCAGCAAAGCTCAGGTAAGGGTCACTCAGCGCTGATCCTACCAGGTGAGTTGCGTGCGCGGATACATTGCCTCCTTCATGGTCGGCATGAATTGTCATATAGAGTCGCATCAATTCCTTAAAACTGGCGTCCTCAAATCCGAGCATATGTGCAAAATTGCCCGCCCAGTCGAGGAGGCCGTTAGGGTGGATATGTTCCCCCTTGCGGTACTTGCGTCTGTAAATATATGCGGCAATACGAGGCAGGCGGGCAATCAAATCCATCGCGTCGTCGAAAGTAGCATCCCAGTAGTCTTTCTTATTCATTCCCGCGGCATAACGTTTGGAAAACTGGCTTTCGGTTTGCAGCGCCATGATGGCCACCACAAATTGCGTCATAGGATGGGCTGAAACCGGAAGTGCTTCAATTGCGTCAAATACGTGGTTGGGAACATGTGAACGGCGCTGCCACAAAGCAGTAACTTCATTTGCCTCTTCAGTTTTAGGCAATTCGCCTATCAACATCAGATAAAAGAGTCCTTCCGGCAGGGGCTCGGTTCCCTTGGGTATTTTTGGTAAT
>CALFNL010000439.1 GCA_937902875.1 uncultured Bacteroidota bacterium
GAGGGCGCCCGTCTGATAGGGCCGCGGCGCGGGGTTATGTCTGGGGCGCATGAAGAAGGGCGACAGACCGGCGGCGGGACGATGCGCCAGGGCGGTGGAGAGGCTCTTATCCGCCTTGCGGTCCAGCTGGGCGGCCAAAGACGCGGTCTGTTCGACCGTCTGCCGCTCAGCGTACCCGGTTCCGGATTCAGATCTCTCTTGACCGGGTGTAGGTATGCGCTCTGCGAAAATGCAAATGAACAGATGCTGCATGACCCTATAAATATGAATAAGAGATGAAATATATTTAATCTCATAAATAATAATTTTGAATGATGGCTTTCAGCCGATGTTTGAGAACAATCGCTGTAATTGAATGATTCACCTGAAAAAAATAAGGAGATTAGTAAATACCCCGGCTTTCACAAATGAGCCGCTGTAAGCCAGGCATTTCAGATTAATATGCCTGAAGAAGGAGGTCCCCGAAGTCCAAAATCAATATTAACCTTGGGGAAAAAATGGCGAATCACCTTTTGTTGCCGGGTGATATGAATGGGAGAAATATCGAAGCTGACAAATGAATTATAACTGAGAAACGGCGCATGCACTACCAGGTTATCGACATCACATCGAAAACCTGCCTGGTTGAACTGTATGGTCTTTCCATCAGTTCGGCCAGAGTCCGTGTCTTTATGGCGTGCGATTATATTGTGCAGTGTGATCTTTGGCGTGATGCTGTATGCGAAAATAATCAGCATCAAGACTGCAGTAATGCGCGATATGATGGGTCTCCTTGTCAAGAAAATTGCCACAATGTTGCAAGATACTTCAAATATTCTAAAATGGATTGCTAAATAGTTAGAATGGCTTCGAGGGGTTTTGATCGGATCAGACCCCGGGCTTACAGGCCAACTTCAATAACTCAAGAAGTTTGAAACAGAGGGGGAAATAATTGACTCCGCTCCTTTCTTGTGTTCTGTTCGCTGCGGGACATTCTTTGTCTGAACAGTCCGGTTTTTGATTTCTCGCTCACTGATTTTTTTGACAATCCGCAGGGCATATCAATTCAAATTAAGGAGATGCGCTTTCCCCATTAATCGTCTTTCATTTTTATACCTGCCACAACCGGAATCAATTTGGTTTTTTCGAATGTATTCACCAGGTTCGGGATAACATGAACCGAAATTGAAAAAAAATGCCCAAGATTACGTATAACTACGTATAGCGGGCATCATCATAAAATTGTAGCATTATGTTTCAAACGAACGCTCTTGAAGACCAAGAATGGCAGCCGTTCTAACCTCTAAGAAACAGACCGTAACTTTACAGATCCCCAAGCAAGGGGATCTTCTGTTTGAAGGAAGAGCAAAAGAATTATTCGCGTTTGAAAATCAATCCCTGATTGAAAATACAGTCAAAATTCCAGAAAGGCAAGCCCTGAGTTTTCATGTCCTGAGTAACCAACAGTATGTGGATAAATGGTTAATCCCGATCAATTTTTAAAGGCTAGATTTGAAACAAGTTTCGATTTTTCACTCCCTTTCAACTTCTTTCTATGAATAGTTTCAACTCATACGACATTCCCAACCTGGGAGCTGTTACCACTGTTCATATCCTGAAGTCAGGCGAATTGGTATTTTCTCTCGATGAATATCAAAAAGTAGAAGACCGGTTTGCCTGGGTGAACCGGCGTGATATCGTAACCAAGATCCTGCGCCTCCGCCCGCTCACAGACCTCACCAAAAAATCCATTATAGCCATTTATGAAGATGGCAATAGTATTCGTGAATTCGTGAATGTTGATCCCGATTTCAGGCCCCTGCCTTTCTGCTGATCTCTCATTAAGAACACCTGGATTTTCGCAAGGAATTCAGTTGGAAAATACGCGCATACATTCCGACTATTTTGTTTTCACTCCCATCAAAGCGCTGTGCTTCAGCATTGCATTTCCAGATTTGAATTCTCAAATCCGGCATCTATCTTCATCCCCGAAAAACATGGCAGCCAGAAAATTCCAGAGGGTGCAAATACGGCAATATAAAGGGTTGATTGCGACAATGATTTAACTTATTTTAGAGGCATGAAACACATCACAATCCTTGTACTAAAAGGAGCCATACTGGGAAGTATTGAAGGCCCACGCCAGGTATTTACCGAAGTGAATGCATTTCTGAACCGCATGGGAAAACCTTCGATATTCGAAGTCAAGTTAGCGGGACTGACCAAAGAAACCAGTATTAATAATGGCATGTACACGGTTTGTGCAGATCTGTTGGTGAAAGATATACGCCACACAGACCTCATAATTATTCCGGCTCTTGACGGGAATATGGTGAATAATCTCCGGCAGAATCAGGAATTCATTCCCTGGATCGTGAAACAGTATTCGGAAGGTTCGGAAGTTGCCAGTCTTTGTGTGGGCGCCTTTCTATTGGCAGCAACCGGTCTTGTAGATGGAAAAAGCTGTTCTACTCATTGGCGTGCCGCTAATGACTTTATAAACATGTTCCCCAATGTACATCTCGTACCCGATAAAATCGTTACGGATGAAAATGGCATTTACACCAGCGGCGGTGCATTTTCTTCGGCGAATCTCATTTTATACCTCAATGAAAAATATGCCGGAAAAGACACTGCTATTCTTTGTTCCAAAACTTGCCAGGTGGACATTGACCGTCAAAGCCAATCGCCTTTCATTATTTTTAAAGGGCAAAAAGATCACCAGGATGAACATATAAAAAAGGCGCAGGA
>CALFNL010000440.1 GCA_937902875.1 uncultured Bacteroidota bacterium
CTCCAGGCTGCCTACAAGAAAAATAAGAATTTGTCAATGACACTGGAAGCGGCCATGGACAAATATTTTGCCAGTGAGGTAGCCGTAAAAGTGGCGACCGACGCGGTGCAGATTTTTGGAGGATATGGCTACACAAAGGACTTTCCTGTTGAAAAATATTATCGCGACAGCAAACTGTGCACAATAGGCGAAGGAACCAGCGAAATACAAAAGATTGTAATAGCCAGAGAGGTATTGCAAGGGTAAAACAAAACGATCACAGACCGCGCCATGAGAAAACTACGGGCCCCGCTTCAAAACCGGGGCCATTTTTTTAATCAAGGAAATCCTCTCCTTCCTTGGGGCCGTATTTCGTAAATACCTTCTCGATGGCACCTGAAAACAATGGAAATTTTTCTTTGGCGAAATCTTTAACGAGCATAATGGCTTTCACGGCCTGTTCATTTGTCAAACCGGCTTCGGTTTTCAGCCGCTCAATCAGTTCCTGCATAAAATTTCAGGGTTAGTGTTATAGCGAAGATATGATGAAAAATCAATGGCCCGAATTATGCGATGGCCTGAGGATATTTATTCCCGAATGGTTTAGATGAACCCGGGCTTCCGGTTGTCAGGCCACTTTCAACAGGCTCATCTTACTCTTGTCAAATTTATGCTGGGCATAATCCAGTGTTACATGAAATTGCTTCTGATTTGAAGAAGGCAATTCAAACATGGCATCGGTAAGGATACTCTCACAAATACTTCTCAGTCCCCTTGCACCCAATTTGTATTCAACTGCCTTGCTCACCATGAAGTCCATCACTTCGCTGTCAATCTTGAGCTTGATACCTTCCAATTCAAAAAGGCGATGGTATTGCTTGATCAGCGCATTCTTGGGTTCTGTGAGGATGGCTCTAAGTGTTTCAGCATCCAGGGGATTGAGATAGGTTACTACCGGCAGCCTGCCAAGCAATTCAGGAATGAGCCCGAAAGATTTCAGGTCCTGCGCGTTGATGTATTGCAGCAGATTCTTCTTCATGAATTCCTGCTGCTCACTGTTCACATTGAATCCAATGGCATTGGTATTGACGCGTCTTGCAATCACCTTGCCGATCCCGTCAAATGCTCCGCCGCAAATGAAGAGGATATTCTGCGTATTGATTTTGATGAGTTTTTGCTCGGGGTGTTTCCTGCCCCCTTGGGGAGGCACCAAAACTTCCGTACCCTCCAGTAATTTCAGGAGTCCCTGCTGCACGCCTTCACCACTCACGTCTCTGGTAATTGAAGGATTATCTCCCTTCCGCGCGATCTTGTCAATTTCGTCTATATATACTATGCCACGTTCCGCCGCGGCCACATCGTAATTACAAACCTGCAACAACCTGGTGAGAATGCTTTCAACGTCTTCACCAACATAACCTGCTTCGGTAAAAACGGTAGCATCTACAATGGCAAATGGCACGTTCAGCATTCTGGCAATGGTCTTGGCTAATAAGGTCTTGCCCGTACCAGTTTCTCCCACCATGATGATATTACTCTTCTCTATCTCTACTTCATTTTCCCCGCTCTTATATTGAAGCCTCTTGTAATGATTGTACACTGCCACCGCCAGCACTTTCTTGGCATCATCCTGTCCGATCACATACTCGTCAAGGAATTTCTTGATCTCCAAAGGTTTTTTTACGGTTAGTTTGAACTGTGAGTTTGATGAATCATGCTTCAGCATCAACTCCTGTTCAATAATTTCACGGGCGTGCTCGACGCAATTTTCGCAAATATGCCCCTCCTGGCCGGCGATAAGTATCTTCACTTCATCCCGACTGCGTCCACAAAAAGAGCAATGCAAAGTTGATTTTGCCATGATAGATTGGTCAATAATGAATATTTCTTATAAAAATAAACCTTAACCGGGGCACTCTTTAAATGCTCTTTGCCGATCATTCACACTGGGTATTGCTATTTTTTGCAAACTGCCCCAATACCGGCATCTAAACTAACCCGATTACAAAAGTCCGAAACTTTTCGCAGAATTACCAGTATATGGGCATTTAGAAGCTCAGGTTCGCTGCTTTTTACGACCGTATTTATCATAGAATACGGCGGATGAAGCCTGTTAAATCTTTTCAAGCACCTTATCTACAATGCCATAGGCCACCGATTCTTTGGCATCCATCCAATAATCACGGTCAAAGTCTTTCATTATTTTTTCGAAGGTCTGACCGCAGTTTTCGGCCAGGATCTTTGCACCCAATTCCTTGGTTTTCAATACTTGCTCCGCCATTATTTCCAGGTCGGCCGAAGTGCCCTGGCCGCCCCCGCTGGGCTGGTGAATCATCACTTCTCCATGGGGGAAAATATACCTCTTACCCTTCTTACCGCCGCTGAGCAGGATGGATCCCATGGAGGCCGCCATACCCATACAAACTGTAGCCACGGGTGATTTGATCATCTGCATGGTATCATAACTGACCCTGACACTCGTGAATCTACCTACCGGGCTGTTAATATAAAAAGTGATCTCCTTTACGGGGTCAATGGCATCAAGGTAAAGGAGCCTTGATGTTATATCCTTGGCGCTTTTGTCATCTACTGCGCCCCAGAGAAATACTTTTCTTTGTTCAATGAATTTCTTGTCGAACTGCCACCCGCTCATCATCTTTTCCATCGCAATCTCCGGAACCTCGCTGGGGGTATCTTCATCGTCCTGCCTCACGGGCACACTGAATTTATTATAGTTTATCATATTCATTCAAATTAATTAAATTTTGATTTGTAATTCCGTTGCAACCCTGGTCCTGCTGCATATACCTTTTCCGGACTGCCAATCTTCCACGCGCAATTT
>CALFNL010000441.1 GCA_937902875.1 uncultured Bacteroidota bacterium
AGCCCAGCAACAAATTGAGATAGCCGCGAAGGCGATAAGTAAGTTCCCGGCTAACCTGCAGACTATGGTATTGATGATAAAATGAAAAAGCTGATGTTTGGATGATGAAGTTCTAAGCCTGCAATTTTACCCGCATTTATATTTGCGGGCCTTCTTGTTCTTCTGCCACACTCTTTGTAGGTTTAAATCAAAAATGAGAATAGTCGCTCTCAGGGTCCTGGTGTTTATCACGCTCCTGTTTCCAACATTCATAAGTGCCCAATCTCCCAGGCGGGCGCGTGACTTTGGCATTCCTTTCGATGGCAGAACCGGTAAGTTTAACGCCATCACAGATGTGCCCGGTGTGGAAGTGGGGCATACCACCCTCATAGAAGGAGAAGGTCCTCTCATCAAAGGGAAGGGCCCTGTGAGAACGGGTGTTACGGTATTACTTCCCCGGGGTATGAAATTTGATCCTGTATTTGCAAACTGGTATACACTGAACGGGAATGGAGACATGACGGGTACTCACTGGATCACGGAAAGTGGATTTCTTGAAACGCCCATTCTCATTACCAATACCGGCAGTGTTGGCGTAGTGCGCGATGCGGCCTGGCAGTGGATGGACCAGCACCATTATTATTCAGCATTCGGAAATGATTTTTGGTATGCCTACCCGGTAGTGGCGGAAACATGGGATGGTTTCATGAACGATATCAATGGAGAGCATGTGAAAAAGGAAGATGTATTTGCGGCATTCGATAATGCAAAAGGAGGGGCCGTGGCAGAAGGATCCGTGGGAGGTGGCACTGGTATGATATGCTATTCATTCAAGGGTGGCATTGGAACCGCATCGAGAGTATTACCAAAATCGCAGGGAGGTTATACGGTGGGCGTACTGGTGCAATGCAATCATGGAAGCAGGTATCAATTAACGATAGCCGGAGTGCCGGTGGGTAAAGAACTCCAGGACACACTGGGCCTGGTCCTTGACGGAAAACCCGTGGGTATTTCAAGTGCTTCCCGGCAGGAGACGGGATCCATCATTGTGGTGGTGGCAACCGATGCGCCCCTGCTCCCAAACCAGTTGAAAAGGATCGCCCAGCGGGTTCCATTGGGAATTACCAGAACAGGAGGAATTGGCGGAAATGGATCAGGAGATATATTCATTGCATTTTCAACGGCCAACCCAAAGGCCTTTAGCAACGACAGTGTTTCCGCAGTGAGTTTATTACCCAATAGCCTGATAAATCCACTCTTTGAAGCCACCATACAGGCTACTGAGGAATCCATTATGAACGCCCTTGTGGCGGGCAAAACGATGACGGGTATTAATGGCAATAAGGTGTTTGGAATGCCCGTGGAAACGGTATTGAAAATCATGAAAAAATTTAACAGGTTAAAATAGTTTGAATTCCATCACTTAGGGCACAAAGGCACTATTTTTTCTCACACCGTATTTAAGGCATTTGCTAAATTGCAGATCGCATTATGGCATTCAAACTACATTCGGTCTATTCTCCTGCGGGCGACCAGCCCGAAGCCATCCAGCAATTAACGGAAGGCATAATACAGGGAGAAAAATACCAGACCCTGTTGGGAGTAACTGGTTCGGGCAAGACTTTTACCATTGCCAACCTGATCCAGAACGTTCAGCGGCCCACCCTGGTTCTCACCCATAACAAGACACTCGTGGCCCAATTGTATGGCGAGTTCAAGCAATTCTTTCCCGAAAATGCCGTGGGGTATTTTGTTTCTTACTACGACTATTATCAGCCCGAGGCTTATATGCCCGTGAGTGATACTTATATAGAGAAGGACCTATCAATTAACGAAGAACTCGATAAGCTGCGCCTGCAGGCTACTTCGGAATTGCTCAGTGGAAGGAGGGACATCATAGTGGTGGCCTCTGTAAGTTGCATATATGGTATCGGTAATCCTACTGAATTTGAAAATGGGATCATCCGGATTCGACGGGGAGAGACCATCAGCAGGCAGGCCTTCCTGCATGCGTTGGTAAACTCCTTGTATAACCGAAGCCAGGTGGATTTTACCCGTGGAACTTTCCGTGTTAAAGGAGATACTGTTGATATCAACCTGCCTTACCTGGATACCGGCTATCGTATCAGTTTTTTTGGAGACGAAATTGAATCCATTGAAACCCTCGAAATAACTAGTGGCAAACGAATTTCAACGGTGGAAGACGCGGCCATTTTTCCCGCGAATCTCTACCTGGCGCCCAGGGATTTGATGCAGGATATCCTCGCCGAAATTCAGGATGAGATGTCCAGACAGGTAGAATATTTTAAATCTTCCGGTAAATATATCGAAGCGCAGCGTTTGAGCGAAAGAGTGAATTATGACGTAGAAATGATCCGGGAATTAGGCTACTGCAATGGCGTGGAAAACTATTCCCGGTTTTTTGACCGCAGGGCCCCGGGAACCAGGCCCTTCTGTCTGCTGGATTATTTCCCAAAGGATTTCCTGTGCGTAATTGATGAAAGCCATCAAACCATTCCCCAGGTTAGTGGTATGTATGGTGGCGACAGGAGTCGCAAGCTCGTTTTGGTTGATTACGGTTTTCGTTTACCCTCGGCTTTAGACAACCGTCCCTTGAATTTCCATGAATTCGAATCGATGCTCAACCAGACGATTTTCGTTTCTGCAACGCCCGGGGACTATGAATTGGAAAAAACCGGTGGCGTGGTAGTGGAGCAAGTGGTGAGGCCCACGGGGCTGCTTGATCCTCCTATTGAAATCAGGCCGAGTACCAATCAGATTGATGATCTCCTGGACGAGATTGACAAGAGAATTAAGAAAGGCGATCGGGTACTGGTAACCACTCTCACCAAACGCATGGCCGAAGAGATGGATAAATATCTGCACCGCATCAATATCAAATCCAAATATATTCACAGCGAAGTGGATACTCTTGAAAGAGTGGAGATTCTTCGTCAGTTGCGCCTGGGGGAAATTGACGTGCTGGTGGGAGTGAACCTGCTTCGCGAAGGACTTGACCTGCCTGAAGTATCCCTCGTCGCGATCCTGGACGCCGACAAAGAAGGATTTCTTCGCAATGAAAGATCCCTGACACAGACGGCAGGAAGGGCAGCCAGAAATGTGGACGGGCTGGTGATTTTTTATGCCGACACCATGACCGTGAGCATGCAGCGAACAATTGATGAAACCAGCCGGAGAAGGGAAAAACAGATTGCATTCAATATGGAGCACGGTATCACTCCAAGAACGGTGAAGAAGAGTAAGGAGCAGGTTTTTGCCCAAACATCGGTATTGGATGTGAAGGGTTATGATCCCAGGAATCCTTATGCACTGGCCCCAGACGAAGAACTCGTGTCCGTTGCGGCCGAAGAACCCGAAGAGTATAAGACCATCCCTCAATTGGAAAAAACCATCTCCAAAACCAAGAAAGAAATGGAGAAAGCCGCCAGGGACCTCGATTTTATGGAAGCCGCAAGGCTAAGAGATGAAATGTTCTCCCTGAAAAAACAGCTCGAATCGATGAAGAAATGATTTTACCCCAACATTGAAAGGGTCGCCAAATTTTTTTATATTCAGACTATGGTAACCATAGCACTCTATAACCTGAAAGGCGGAGTGGGCAAAACGGCTTCATGCGTAAACTTCGCTTACCTCGCCTCGAAAGATGGGTACAGAACATTATTGTGGGATATCGATCCGCAGGGTTCTACCAGTTTTTATTACCAGGTGAAACCAAAATATAAAGGGATCAGGAAATTGATGACCCGCGATGCAAATCTTGAAGAAGGCATCATGAGCACCTCCTACGAAAATCTGGACATCATACCAGCCGATCATTCCGCAAGGAGCTTTGATATCATGATGGATGAAATGAAATCTTCCAAAAAAAGACTGAAAGGGATCATACAACAACTGAGTGATGAATATGATTTCGTATTCATTGACTGTCCACCTGGATTTTCAGTGTTGGCGGAAAATATTTTCAATGCCGCTGATATTGTGCTGATGCCGGTGATACCTACAACGCTTTCCGTGCGCACCTATCACATGGTAAAAGACTATTACAAGGAAAAAGACATTGACCTTTCAAAGTTGATGTGCTTTTTCACCATGGTTGATCTCCGCAAGAATATGCACAATGAAATCATGGAAGATTTGTATAAGGACAAGAGATTTTTCGAGAACTATATCCCTTATCTCTCCGACGTAGAAAAAATGGGAATACACCGGGCTCCTCTCGAAGAATTTGCAAAATCAGGCTATGCGGCCCAATGTTATCGTGATCTTTGGACGGAAATAAAAGAAGGAGTATTGGAATAAACCTTAAAGGACCGATCCCCCGCTGGTTTCAAGAATTCACTCATAAAAATTCCCGTGGGAACGGATTTCACCCACCACCGGCCTGCCGGGAGAAAAATGATGCCTCATTTCCCGGGCCGGGATTCTGAAAATACAATTGACTATCTTAGCGCTATGGGCAAAAAGCTATTTTTATTGGACGCGTTGGCACTCGTATTCCGGGCCTATTATGCACTTATTCGAAATCCGCGGATCACATCAAAAGGACGCAATACCAACGCTCAGTTTGGATTCACCAATACCCTGGTAGAGCTCATCAACAACCAAAAGCCCTCTCATATGGCCGTGTGTTTTGATACGCAGGCGCCAACCGAAAGACATATTGAGTTTGAAGATTATAAAGCCCAGCGCCAGGAAGCTCCGGAAGATCTGCTGAGCGCATTGCCCGATATAAAGAAGATCATTGCAGGATTTAATATTCCCATCATTGAAAAAGACGGATATGAAGCCGATGATATTATTGGAACGCTCAGCAAACAGGCTTCCAAAGCGGGCTATGATGTTTATATGGTCACTCCTGACAAGGATTACGGCCAACTGGTAAGCAACCATGTGAAGATTTATAAACCCGGTTACCAGGGTGGGGACGTAGAAATATTGGGCCCTCCGGAAGTCTGTGAAAAATGGCAAATCCCGGATGTGAGCAAAGTGGTTGATATTTTGGGATTGATGGGTGATAAAGTGGATAATATTCCGGGAATACCAGGTGTGGGGGAAAAGACTGCCGCGAAACTGATAGCCGACTATGGCTCCCTGGAAGGAGTAATTCAAAACGCGGATAAAATAAAAGGAGCTTTGGGTGAGAAAGTGAGAAATAATGTGGATCGCGCGATCCTGAGCAAGAAACTTGCCACCATCAATACCAATGTACCCTGTGAATTTCATGAAGAAGATTTTAAATTGAAAGACTGGAACAAGGATTTGCTTAAAGAAGTTTTTGCGGAACTGGAGTTCAAGACACTTGGCAAAAGGGTATTGGGAGATGATTTCAATGTGTTCAAAGTTGCTCCTCAGGCTGTACAGACCGACCTCTTCGGAGCCGTGGTTACAGATAAGGCGGAAGGCAAAAGAAAGAAAACAGAAAATAAACCCGCTCCCGAAGAAGCTTCGGCAACTGCTGAGGATTCCGAAACCACTCTTTCTTCCAGCGAAGGAAACGGACTGCATACCGACAAGAATATTCATAATACCAGGCATCATTATGCGGCGGTACAGGGTGAGAATGAGATTAAAAAATTGGTGGAATTATTGAGCAGGCATACTGAGATCTGTTTCGATACAGAGACGACAAATATTGACCCGAATAACGCGGAATTAGTGGGAATGAGTTTTTCGGTGCAACCCGGCGAAGCCTGGTATATACCTTGCCCGCCTGACCTAAAAACCACGGAAAAGATCTTATCCCATTTCCATTCCCTGTTTAATGATTCCTCAAAAACCTGGATCGGACATAATATAAAATACGACCTGCTGATCTTGAAATGGTATGGAATTGAAATCCGGGGAAATGTATTCGATACTCTTCTGGCACACTATGTTATAGAGCCTGATGGTAAGAGAAGTATGGACCTGCTCAGTGCCCAATATCTTGGCTACGAACCAGTACATATTGAAGAGCTTATTGGAAAAAAAGGAAAGACCCAGGGTACCATGCGTGATGTGGAATTGGAAAAGATCAAAGAGTACGCGGCCGAGGATGCAGACATAACCCTGCAATTAAGGAATGCGCTGCTTCCCCAATTGAAGAAGAAAGAAGTTGAAAGGGTTTTTTATGAAGTGGAGAATCCGCTCGTGAAGGTTCTGGCCGATATGGAGTTTGAAGGAGTAAGGATCGACACCGCATTCCTTCATGAGTATTCTGTTCAATTAGACAAGGAGGCGAAACAGGCAGAAGAAAATGTTTACAGGCAGGCCGGCATCAGGTTCAATCTTGCTTCACCCAAACAATTGGGAGAAGTGTTGTTTGAGAAACTGGAATTGGATCCCAAAGCCAGGAAAACCAAGACGGGGCAATATGCAACAGGAGAGGATGTGCTGTTGAAACTTTCACATAGTAACAAGATAGTGGAAGATATTCTCGCTTACCGTGAGCTCACTAAATTAAAATCCACTTATGTAGATGCCCTGCCTCTGATGGTGAATTCCAAAACAGGGAGGGTTCATACCAGTTATGCGCAAGCGGTAGCGGTTACCGGAAGACTGGCGAGCAATAATCCTAATTTACAAAACATACCTGTCAGAACTGAGAGAGGGAGGGAAATCAGGAAGGCCTTTGTGCCCAGGGATCGTGACCATGTATTACTCTCTGCCGACTATTCACAAATTGAATTGCGCATTGTGGCGGCAATGAGCGGGGATCCCGCCATGTGTGAAGCATTCATATTTGGAAAAGACATACACGCTGCTACGGCTTCAAAAGTTTACAATGTTGAGGAGTCGGAGGTAACGAAGGAGATGCGTTATAAGGCCAAGAGCGTGAATTTTGGCATCATTTATGGGCAGGGCGCATTCGGTCTGGCAGATAATTTGAACATAAGCCGTGCAGAAGCGAAAGAGATCATCGAAAATTATAAGAAGCAATTCGCCAATATTCAGAAGTATATGGATAATACCATCAATTTTGCGCGTGAACACGGGTATGTGGAAACTCTGATGGGACGCAAGCGGTGGTTGAGGGATATAAATTCATCC
>CALFNL010000442.1 GCA_937902875.1 uncultured Bacteroidota bacterium
TCGTAATAATGAAGCGGTTACCGTCCTTTAAAAAATCAATCCGGTTTCCTTCGTCGTCAAGGTCAATCCAGGTCTTCTGTTTTTCCGAATAGATTATTTTCCTTGTCCCGTTTTGCAGGTTCACTTCGTAAATAATGAGGTTATTCTGGTCGCGGTTCATCCACTGAACCCATAGTGCCTGCCCATCGGGTCTCCAATATGGCAAGCCGAAATATTGGTCTTCATGTTCATTGAAATCCGACCAGGTTACCGTTCCGCCATCGGGAGCCACAATGCCCACTTTCACTTCGGGATTGGGATCTCCCGCCTCCGGGTAGCGTTCTTTTTCAAGCGCGCCGTGCTGCCCCACTTCATTGGTGATATTGAATATGGGTACTACGCTGTCGTCGGTTCTGAAAAATGCCAGGTGTCGGCTGTCTGGGCTCCACCAGAATGAACGGTAGTGCGACCTCCTTCCCAAAATCTCTTCCGTGTACACCCAGGAAGCATAGCCATTCAGTATCACATCACTTCCGTCTGTGGTGAGTTGATGTGCCTTTTTTGCCGTGAGATCAATGGTATAAAGGTTATTGTCGCGGGTAAACGCAACATAATTCATATCGGGCGACAGCGTGGGATTGATTTCCCTGGCACTGTCATTGGTGAGCCGCTCTTCGGGTTTATCTCCGTCTTTCAGGTAGAGGTCATCTCCCTTCGCATATACCGCTCTGTTAGGAATCGTCGCGCTTTTTTTCAAAAGGTCGGGTGTTGAAATCGTCTCCTTTCCCGTATTACAATCTACCAGGTAAGTCTTGATGCCGGAATCGGCGTTCGCTTTCCTATTGAGCAGGAAATGGGAATCATCAACCCAACCCAATACCGTGGGAAGCGGTTGCGTGATATCGCTCGGCTTCCCCTTTAGCATTTGATCGTCGCTGAGATTTTTCTTCTGTGCCCTTCCATCCAGGCTAATATTCGTGAGAGCAAGGACTATCAGGGCCTTCAACATGACGGATTGAATAGAATGCCGGGAATGGATTTGAATCCCGGGCAATCCATCTGCAGGTAATTTTTTTCTCATGTGTATGGTATTTGATTAGATTCCAAAAATCGCAAGATTTTCACAAATCGATCCAAATGAAATTGAGTAGTCAGCCCTCTCTCATATTCTTAGAGCCATTCATCAAAAAAATTGGCTCTTGCAAGGGACTAGATTTCCCAAGGTAAATATGAATGAGTTGTGGGGGTCGGGTCATTTGCCCTGATAGCCCAGAAACTATCGGGCTGTGTCAATTGGACCTCCGGCCTTTTCGCTACTGTCTCCCGCACGAGGCCTGTCATCAACTGCCACTATTCTTCTCCTTGTTCTTTATCTTCCTGTTTCCACTCCGGTTTCATTTGAGGGAAAAGTAATACATCCTGAATGGATGGTTGGTTAGTTAGTAGCATGCAAAGCCTGTCAATACCTATCCCAATACCCGAAGTGGGAGGCATGCCATATTCAAGGGACCGCAAAAAATCATAGTCGATATACATCGCTTCGGCGTCACCCCTTTGCATCAGTCTGGCCTGTTCTTCAAAACGCTCCCGCTGGTCAATCGGATCGTTCAACTCGCTATAGGCGTTGGCGATTTCCTTGCCCATTATAATGAGCTCGAAACGCTCTACCAGTCCGGGTTTGCTGCGGTGCTTCTTGGTAAGGGGGCTCATTTCAACCGGGTAGTCAATAATAAAAGTGGGCTGCAAAAAATGATGCTCGCATTTCTCGCCGAAAATAAGGTCTATCAGCTTTCCTCTCCCCATGCTGGGTTCTGATTCTATGTGCAATTTCCGGCAGGTGTCTCTCAAGGCATCTTCATCCATTTCGCCCACGTTAAAACCCGTGTGCTCGCTGATGGCATCATAGAGGCTAATCCTCTTAAATGGCGGCCTGAAGCTGATGATTTGATCTTCCACCTGTAAATCAGTGCCATTACTTAATGAAACGGCTACCTGCTCCAGGAGCCGCTCCGTAGTATTCATCATCCAGAAATAGTCTTTGTAAGCCACATAAAATTCAAGAACGGTGAATTCGGGGTTATGCGTCCTGTCCATGCCCTCATTCCGGAAATTCCTGCTGAACTCATATACCCAGTCAAAACCTCCCACAATCAGGCGTTTCAGGTAGAGTTCATTGGCAATACGCAGGTATAAAGAAATATCGAGTGCATTGTGATGCGTGATGAAAGGCTTGGCAGCGGCTCCACCTGGAATATTCTGCAAAACGGGCGTGTCAACTTCAATGGCGCCATGCTCATTCAGGAAATCTCGAATGGTGTTGATCATTCGCGTGCGCTTGATAAAATTGTCTTTTACCTGCGGATTGATGATCAGGTCGGCATAGCGCTGGCGGTATTTGAATTCGGGATCCGTAACGGCGTCAAACGTTTGCCCTTCCGCCTCTTTTACCACGGGCAGGGGCTTGAGAGATTTGGAAAGAACGCTGTATTCTTTTACGTGTATCGAAATCTCACCTGTCCTGGTTACGAAAACAAATCCCTTCACACCTATGATATCTCCTATATCAATCAGTTTCTTCCATACGGTATCGTATAGGGTCTTATCCTCACCAGGGCAAATATCGTCCCGCTTAATATAGATCTGGATCCGGCCCACATGATCCTGAAGAACGGCAAAAGAAGCCTTGCCCATGTCCCTCACACTCATGATGCGACCGGCAAAACTGATATCCTGGAAATGCTCTTTATTCTCTACCGAATAGTTACCCTTTATTTGAATGGATGTATGCGTTACCGGGAATTCAGTGGCAGGATATGGATCAATTCCAAGCTCCTCCAACGCTACACGCTTTTCCCTCCTGATAATCTCCTGTTCAGACAGATGTATGTTCATTGCAAATACTCTTTTCAAAAAGTGTTGCAAAGGTAGCGGATGCAGAGGATTTCCGCAACGATTATTAAGATTTGGCGCTTCTCCGATGCACTCCAAAAAAGAAATCAATGGTGCGTTGACACAAGGAGGCTCCGGCCGGTGGACTCGTGTCCAGGATCTTGTCCCACCACGTTACCGAAACTCCAAAACAGCGGTTAGGATATTTGCAGTGATGGTATAAATGGAATCTCTGCAAGTCCTTGAATACATATTGTGCCCAGCGCTGATGCAGGAAAAAATGCATGAAGCAATAGCCGGAAAAACCCATATAAAGCCCGGTAAACACCGTAAAATAGCTATTGAGCCAGGCCGATAAAAGAATCAAAATGATTCCGATGAACCCCAACAGGTATCGGTTGGCGGAAGTTATTTTGATATCGGTGGGATGCACGTGGTGATGTTGGTGCCTGCTATCTGATCCCGATCCTGAAAATCCTTTCGCAGAATGCATCCAGAAACGATGGGCCATATATTCTATGAAAGTCCAGATAAACCAACCTGTGAAAAATAACAAGCCGTGAAAAACAAACCGGTTGCCGGCACAGAGTAATAGGCTGACACTGGCTAAAGGCAGCAACAGAAGACCGAACACAAATATGCAAAGCCAGTATTGGCGTGCATTGGAGCCGGATATGGAACTATAGATTTGCGCTTTCATGATTTTTTCAATTAAATGATTAATGGAGCAGGATAAATTGAACTCTGTATAGGCTATGTTGAATATCAACGCTGGTGCATATTCCATTCCTGTACGTGTAATAGTTGCAATTGCCATCAGGCAGGGTAACTCTGTATTTATTTGGTTTCAGGTTTTCCACATCCAGTAATTGTTCCAGGTTATAGGAATAAACTTTGCTGATTGAATTGGGCTCATTACAAAACATGCATAGAAGGCAGTATCGAATAGGAAAGCATTCCAATACTTTTTGGCGATCCTTTCCAGTAACATGATAGGAAGCATTACTGATTGCTGTTACCTTATTGGCCTTTTCATGCCCATTGACTCTCCTATTAAACAATGAATACTGCAGAATGCCATTTTCATATTTACATTCTTCCCGGGAAGCAGCCGAGAATGAAAAAAGAAAATTGAATTTAATTTGCGACTCCAATATGATTTCTGTTATGGAGCCAGTTGTAGATTGCGAAAGATGAATCATGCCAATGGACTTTCCGTTACGCATGATATTGTATTGCAGTTTTTGACTCTGGCAATTCGCCACAACCGGTACAATGATCAGGCAGGTCAGGATGAGGATAATGATTCTTGTAACCAGCGGCAGTCTTCTTTTTAATTCCTCCATCCATTCCGGCGCCGCGCCATTTTGCAATCGATGATAGCGGCGAATCAGAAGGAATACAATTACAGGCAACATATAAAAAGATTTAGTGGTTAATGATCGGGGATCAAAAAATGGAAGCAGGTATCAGCCTGTCAAAATTTCTTTCCAATTGCAATTCCAAACCAGGGACCAGCGGCCATTTTATCGGTAACTGAATAGAACAATGGAATCAAAATGATCTTTGTAATAAGTCCCCTGGGCCTTTTTTCAAATCTCCATGCTGCCGAAGCGGAAAAAATGCCTACGGATCCATCGCCGGTAAATAAGAGGGAGTAGGTTCCGCCAAACTCGGCGAAATTCCTGTTGCCTTTTGACATGGGAATACTGTAATTCAAGCCCACGGGTATGGCGCCAAAAGCCTGGTCTTCGAAGAAGATGCCAGGGATAATGCCACCACCGAATCCGACCCTGATACTGAATGCGCCTGGCTTTTTTGAAAGGGCTCTTTCATAATTGAGTGTCAGCCCGATCAGGCTGGCTCCTCCCAATTCAAAATACCATGCGTTATGTGCCGTTTGATTGTCAGCACTGTCCCTGATTCGAACAGCATCCTGAGCAAGGAGACATTCATTTGCAATTGCAAATATGATGAGGCAAAGAGAAATTTTGAATTTCATGATCGGTTGATTTTTAGAGTGAAGAAAGAATATCGAAAACATCTGATGTTTATGTGCTTGATAGGGCCAAACGATTTCCGTTCACCCGCCTGGCTTTGCACGTGATTCTGTATAGTCCTAAATTGATTTCAGAAAATTCCAGTCACTTAATTCATCTGCTTCTCGCTCAGAAAAGAATAAGGGTCTAATGAATATCTGTGCTCAACAATCATGGGGCAGGAACCCAGATGGAGATAGAGAAATGAAGTCGTTGTCACCATCTCCCACAAAATGGTTTGCCAGCCTGGTTCAATATCTACCATCACCAATGAAAGCAGTTGATTGATTTGCGTATTTCTTATTTCAATGGCTGCCTGAGCTGCTGGCAATCCGGAAAATCCGTTCGCTATTTCTCCGGTCAATATCGAATTTCCTCCGGCAAAGCGGGTACCTGTAAAGAGCAGTACCTTTTGCATGTCAATAAATTTTTTCATGATTGTTCTCTTTTGTTGAGTCAAACTTACGCTCGCGTATAGCCTAACCATAATTGATAAATCAGGAGGTCCCGTGGTTGTTAGAGGATTCTGCCAATGAAGGATGAAGAATGGCGAGGAAAAGTATTTTTTGCAAATACCCTGGAGCCGGGTTGCCGTATTGGCAGATATTGCAACTATATGAGAAAAGCTTTGGCATTTACTACCAAAGCTTTTTGACACTACCTATGGCAAAGTGGGCCGAATGAATGGTGCGGAATTTGCATTCGAATAGGGCAGGAAATATTACTTATCAAATTCAGGCAGGGAATCGGGAATATTAGTGGATAAGGCTTTGTAGAGCCAGTTGTTTTTGATAGGAGCGGTAATTATCCTTCCTTCCATTTATGATCAAGGTTTTGGAAGCGGTTTCCAATTCTGTGAATTGCATTTGCAGCAATACAATTAATGCGATGATACCATTCATAAAAAGAGTTTTTATTTCTTGCTGACCCTTTGCCGGAATCCGTAATTTGAAATAGCGTGGTTATGGCATTCCCGTAAAACAAGTGTGGAATTGATTCCTTGAGGGGCCTGATGGTATTTCAATCGGGGATCTGGCCGGCCGGGCAGCTAACCAATTGGCTCTAAAAGGGTTAGAAACAATGATCTAAATCAGGGGAATTTTTATATATTTCTTTATGGAATCTAACGGTAACCAGCAGCATTTTTTCAACCACCTTAAGTCTATTCTTCCTTCACATCTATCCCTTGCCGATGCCATGGGTGAGTTACTACACCTGAGTCCTGACAGTGTTTACCGCCGGATAAGAGGAGAAAAGCAATTGACGCTGGATGAATTAAAAGTGCTTTGCGAGCATTTTCATGTGTCACTGGACCAGGTGTTGCAAATGAAGAATAATACGATTGTTTTTCATGCGCCGGAATTTTACCAGGATGAATATGATTTTGGAGCCTACTTAAAGCGAATGCTTCAGCAAATGGAATATATCAACAAATTCAAAGAAAAAGAGATGTTGTATTCCTGCAAGGATATTTTTGTATTTCATTCATTCCACATACACGATCTGGCCGCATTCAAGATATTCTTTTGGTCGAAAAGCATCATGAATGTACCCGAATTCAAAGACCGCTATTTCTCGCTGGATGAATTTCCATTTGACGAATATTTTGTGCTAGGTCAAAAGGTGATCAAAGAATATAATGAAGTGCCTTCCGTTGAAGTATGGAATTTTGAAACCATCATCAGCACCATTCGGCAGATAGAATATTACAGGGATGCCGGATTATTCCGCACCAGGGATGACCTGGTGAGAGTGGTTGACGCGGTAGATCAGCTGTTGCAGCATATCCAGGTGCAGGCGGAAACGGGTAGCAAATTCATGTATGGCATGGGTGAGTCTGCTCACAGGAAGCAGGTCAGGTATTATATCCAGGATCTCATAATCGGAAATAACAGCGTGCTGGTGGAGATTGATGGCAAACGCATCAGCTATATCAATCACAGTGTTTTGCATTATCTCATAACCAGCGATGAAAGATTTAACGCCAAGGCCTATGAAAGTTTCCATACATTGATGAGCCGGTCCACACTCATCAGCCAGACAGGAGAAAAAGAACGCAACCGTTTTTTCAGGGCTCTCCGCGAAAAAGTGCAGCATTGCAAGAATAACTGAATTAACTCTCAGTCATTGAGAGCCAGGAGTACCTGCCAGGCGGCAATCAATTCTCCATTGTTGAGCAGTTCCTTCGCATAGATATGGAGTTCCTTTTCCATTTCAGCCGGACTGGCCGAAAAATATTGAAAAATCTGACTGAGCCTTTCGTTGTGAAAGGAAGGATCTACCAACGGCAGTTCCTGCACATTCGCCAACTGCCCCAGGTTATTTCCGGTGAGTATCGCACTATTCCTTATGGAATAGGGCAGGGCGTCTACGCCAATGCCCAATTGGGTATTGGGTTTTTCAACCCTGAAAAGATTCTGTTCATTCACCACACAATACCAATTTCCTCCCAATCGCGCTACCAGGTGCAATTTTCGCTGGTCAATTCTCCTGTTCTCATCAAGAATACTTTCGTTCACGTGCATACGAAGTATTTCACAGATCACCAGGTTACCCGCTCCTCCCTGTGTGCCAAGCTCTTTTATTTCCAGGACCCGGCACTCCAGCTTCACCTTGCTCTCGCGTACCATAGGAGGCCTCACTAAGGTGGCAGGTTCCTCTGTAAAGCCCGATTTTATGAATTCATTTGCTGCTTTCGGGTATTCGCAACTGGAAAGGCTTACCTGCTGCACCATATCATTGTCCACGATACTAACCACCAATTCCGGCACTTCCAGCAGATTCTGGAGAGTATGCTTGGTGGTATTGTTGCGCAACCTTCTTGACGGCGAAAAAATAATTATCGGGGGATTGATCGAGAAAAGGTTGAAGAAACTGAAGGGACTGAGGTTAATATTCCCTGCTTTGTCGATTGTACTCGCAAAACAAATAGGCCGGGGCGCTATGGAACTCTGTAAGTAGTGTTGCCTTTCAGCCGGGCTGAGTTCCTGGAGATCGAGTATCATTGATTCTTATTCCTTTTAAAGTGTTTCGGAAAATTCCTGAAGAAGAACCAGAGAAAAATAATTAGTATCGCGAAATTGGCCAGGTAGTATTCACTCGCCATTTGCTCTCTGATGCCGGGCAAGTTCTTCAAATAATCATGATGACTCCGGGCCGGATCCTCCCCGATATTGGGGACATGCCAGTGAAAAAAACCTCCCAGTATGAATACAGTAACAATCAAACCTGCCAATATATGCACCAGTCTGGCAATCCTGAATTCAATTTGCAAAGAATTCAGTGTTTTGAATGATATGGTGATGGCCAGTACCGGGATAAAGTTTAAAAAAATGAAAGAAATCAAAGGATTGAATCCAATAATACTTGTTCCATAGATCAATCCAAAAACGAATATTTGTTTTGTGAGAAGATAATAGCAGGCCGGGATGAGAATTCCGGTAAGTAGTAAAAACCACCACCAGTCTGGCTTCACACGCATCATTTCTTCCTCGCTAATATTGAAAAATCGTCTTCTTCCCTCACAATCGTATTGCTCAAAATTCCAAGGCCTTCTATCTCCAACTCCACCAGGTCGCCTTCCCGGAGCCATTGTTCTGCGTAATTCGGGTCATTGAGTGTGCCCGTTCCGTTCAATTCCAGAAAGCAACCCGTACCCACTGTGCCGCTGCCGATCACTTCGCCGGGGTAAAGATCAACGCCATAGGCCGCCCTTTCAATGATCTCTGCAAATGTCCAATCCATCTCTCCCAAATTTCCCTCGCTCACCTGTTTTCCATTCACCAGGCATTTCATTTTCAGGTTCCAGTTTTTGCCGGTATGTTCTTCTTTACATGGAATTTCAAAAGGTTCCAGGTCATCCAATGTAACCAGCATGGGACCCAGAACGGTTGCAAAATCTTTTCCTTTGGCAGGCCCAAGGCTTAGGGTCATTTCTTCTGCCTGGAGACGTCTCGCGCTCAGGTCGTTCATGATCATGAGCCCTGCAATATGAGCATCGGCTTCTTCCGCTCTGATATTGCGTCCGTGCTTGCAGATAACCAGGGCTGCCTCCAATTCAAAATCGAGCTTCTCCAAATGATCAGGCAGACAGGCAATTTCTCCAGGGCCTCGAACGCCATGGTGATTACCGAAATAAAAAACGGGGAACTGATCGAATTCCGGAATCATTTGAGCATTTCGGTTTTTTCT
Organism: uncultured Bacteroidota bacterium; assembly: GCA_937902875.1. Classification (GTDB taxonomy): domain Bacteria; phylum Bacteroidota; class Bacteroidia; order Chitinophagales; family Chitinophagaceae; genus PSRI01. The sequence continues at coordinate 9,099 of CALFNL010000442.1, forward strand.
TGCCGCCGCTACATGCTGTCTGAAGGCGTAACCATCTCTCAGGGAACTTGGAAACGGAACCGGTGAAAGTATTCTTACAGAATCATAGGGTATGCCTTTGTTCTTTGAAACCCTCCCTTGTTTAACAGCGGATTCTCCTGCCCTTGCAATTGTCAACACGTCATCCCAATAATTCAGAAACATTCCCATGCTCACCGGGAGATCAGGATGCAGAATGTCCATATCATATAACAAGCCATCTACCAGGAGTGCTAATTGGTCGTGTTCGTCTTTCAAATAAGAAACAAATTTCATTGGTCGTTCAAATTATGTGGTTAATGAGGCGATGAAAATCAGGAGCTTTGGAATTCTGAATGAATTGCCAGATTCAATAGGCAGAATTTTCCACAGCGGGCAAAATTAGGTAAATAAATTTTGCGCATGCTTCGTATATTCATTTTTAAAGCGTTCGACTCATGAATAAATTGGCTTTACTATTATTGCCCCTATTTTTCCTTTCGCATAAAGAGGCGCCGGATTCCTGGATTCGAATCAACCTGCTCGGCTACCAACCAGGAGGAACTAAAGTGGCAATCTGGTGCAGCAAGCAAAAAACTACCATTGGCAAATTTCAACTGGTTGATGCCAATCTGCAAAAAGTGGTATTTGAAGCTTCCGCAGGGAAAGCGTTTGGAGCCTACGGGCCATTTGAACAAAGTTACCGTCTCAATTTTTCCACATTTAAGAACGCCGGCAAATATTTTCTTCGCGTCGGGGAAACACGTTCTCCGGAATTTGATATAGATGATAAGGTTTATGATGGTGTAGCCACATTCTGCCTGAAATATATGCGGCAACAACGGAGCGGATTCAATCCCTTCCTGAAAGATTCCTGTCATACCCATGACGGTTATACCATGTATGGCCCTATGCCCGACAGCACCCAAATTAATGTGTATGGAGGCTGGCATGACGCTACAGACTACCTGCAATATGTCACAACCTCGGCGAATGCCACATTTCACTTACTCGCGGCATATCGGGACTTTCCATCAGCATTCGAAGATCTATATCAATCCAACGGATTGGAAGGATCCAATGGAAGATCAGACGTACTGGATGAAGCCAGGTGGGGCCTCGACTGGCTATTGAAAATGCATCCCAGGCCAGACTGGATGTTCAATCAACTCGCCGATGACAGAGATCATGTGGGCTTCCGGCTGCCAAATAAAGATTCGGCCAACTATGGCAAAGGATTGGAAAGGCCCGTTTATTTCTGCACAGGCGAACCACAAGGCCTGGGCAAGTATAAGAACAAGACCACCGGAACTTCTTCCACAGCGGGCAAGTTCAGCAGCGCATTCTCGTTGGGATTCCAGATATTTCAAAAGCTGGAACCTTCATACGCCGATCGCCTGAGAGAAAAGGCAATCAGCGCTTATACCTTCGGGTTAAAAAAACCCGGAGTATGCCAAACTGCCTCTGTAGTGGCGCCCTATATTTATGCAGAAGACAACTGGACAGATGACATGGAACTGGCAGCGGCAAAATTATATTCCCTTACTCGAGATACCAGTTACAGGAACGCGGGATTAAAATATGCAAGACAGGAAAGAGTGACTCCCTGGATGGGAGCCGATACGGCCAACCATTACCAATGGTATCCTTTTGTGAATTTGGGACATTTTGAACTTGCAAAACAATTGAGCGGAAAGGCAAAGTTTGAAATGATTGGTTATTATAAAGAGGGAATCGAAAAAGTCTGGAACAAAGCCAAAACCAATGCCTTCTATAGGGGCGTGCCCTTTATCTGGTGCAGTAATAATCTGGCTACTTCCTTTGCCATTCAATGTTATTGGTACCGCGAACTCACGGGCGATAAATCTTACCTGGAATTGGAACAAGCCAATTTCGACTGGCTGCTCGGATGCAATCCATGGGGCACCAGTATGATAGTAGGATACCCGGCAAATGGCGATTATCCCGATGATCCCCATTCCTCTTTCCATGTCCTCAACGGATATCAGACTCTTGGCGGCCTGGTTGACGGACCGGTATATGGTAAAATTTTCAGGAAACAATTAGGCGTATCTATTGTGCATGGAGACGAATATGCCAATTTTCAGAGCGATTATGTAGTGTACCACGACGATTATGGCGACTACGTAACAAATGAACCCACTATGGATGGAACGGCTTCACTGATCTACCTGCTGGCTGCTAAGGAATCCGAACCCAGGCAAAAAACTAAAAAAAAAGCCCTGACCATTGATCACGGAGCTATTACACGTGGAGACAAGGGTAGTAAGGAGATTGCCATTGTGTTTACCGGAGATGAATTTGCGGACGGAGGTTCATTCATTGCGAAGACCCTAAGGCAAAAAAAAATAAAAGCTTCCTTTTTCTTCACCGGGAAATTTTACAGGAATCAGGCATTGAGGAAAACAATTAAAGATCTCATTGCCGATGGGCATTACCTGGGCTCACACTCAGACCAACACCTGCTCTATTGCGATTGGGTGAAAAGGGATAGCCTTCTCGTGGACCATACTGCATTTACCCGCGATCTCATGCAGGGTTACCGGGAATTGAAAAAGTTTGGGATTGCTGAAAACCATGCCAAATATTTTCTTCCTCCATATGAATGGTACAATGATACTATCGCGAAATGGACCAGGGAGATGGGCCTGCAACTCATTAATTATTCACCCGGTACACTTAGTAATGCAGACTACACCACTCCCGACATGAAGAATTACAGGAGCGGCGATACCATTTTTGAATCCATCAAAAAATATGAAGAGACTCATGCGGAAGGGCTGAATGGTTTTATCTTATTGTTGCATATAGGAACCAGTCCTGATAGAACCGACAAGTTCTACAAGCGTTTGCCAGAATTGTTTGCCTGGCTGCAGTCGAAAAGATATGAGATGGTGAGGGTGGATCAATTGTTGAAGGATTAAAGCTGAGTTTGTGGGATTAGGATTGGGTTATTAAAATATAATCGACTCGAAAATGGGATATTAAAATTTGATCGATTCAGAAATTTGATCGGATAAATGGAAGAATTCTATAAGGAAGCGTATATCCTCATAAAATCAGGATTACCCATTTAGGCCGCACGGGCCTTATAGAAGTAGGGCGGCTTCGTCAT
>CALFNL010000443.1 GCA_937902875.1 uncultured Bacteroidota bacterium
TCCTTTGTTCCCAATTGAAACCATAAGGGTAATAGGCATTATAGAGTCTTCAGGAAGAATCCTCTTCCTCCACTACGATTTACTTCTCCGCCTCCTATGCTGCATAGTCATTTTCCTCGTCCTCATCTTTTTTATCTTTGGACGATTCATGGCATGTGTAAAGGGAATATTCCGGCCTGAAACCAATCGTAACGCGGTAAATAGCTCCTGGTTCTGATTGCAGGAACTTGTCAATGTCCAGGGAAAATCGCCGGCGTTTATGCAGATCCAATGTCTTGTCATCATCCAGCCGGATCGTTTTCTGTACGATTGCCGAGCCCACTCTCCGGAGGTCTTCATCTCCTTCCAGTCCATTTACCTGCAGGAATTGAGGGATATTATTTTCATAGATCCTGATGATGCTCAGGTCAACCGCATTCAAATTGATGGCATCGAAGGGCAAAACCAGTTTCCCAGAATGAGGCAGGATGACTCCCCTGCCACTAATCCTGACAGAAGGAAGACGGTTCTCAAAAAATACGTTGGCACTGAATGATGTGGGAAGCCTGGCATTCCACAAATTTTGAATCCCTTCATTCACGGAGACTGCATAATCTCCATCTAATTCATCCGGCACATACACTTTCACTTCGCTGCCGTTGATTGAATAGCTTAAGGCCGATTTATTGCTGACGGCGATAAGACCATTTAATTCCTGGTTAACGGCGATGGCGTCTGAAAACTGAACCAGTATGTAATTTTCGGCATCCTGAATGGCCCGAACTCCCAGCACTTTGTAATCGCCCACGGCCGGTACTTCAATTGACTTTTCATCCTTGAGTTTAATGCCAAGAGCAGTTCCATTCCACATGAGTTTTAACGTTGAAGTTGCGGAGCCCCGCTTGATATCCTGCACTTTGAAATGATGAAGGCGGTTGGCTTCATTGTGTTCCCAGGCAATGGGCAAAGCATCATTCCCCACAAAGGCAGTCAAGATTTCCGTCACTTTTTGTGAAGATTCTATATCGGCGGTTTCAATTTCGCCATCCAATAACATCCTGGATTTCGAATTTCCTTCTACACGCAGCCCCTCTTCCCTCACCTGAAAAGAAGGCTTGATAGTCTGTATGGTGAAATGGAAATTCCTGAATGCTTCAGGAACCTCCATGGCCTTCCCCAAGGCAAATTCCACCTCATACAGCTGATCGGGCCTCAGGTATTCATCGGGTTTGAATTCAACTGTTCTGGCATCTACCCAATAGGATTTTCCCCTGACGGATGGGGAGAAGCTGAAAAGGCTCTCTTTTAGAGTTTCATTAAGCGTATGCGTAGTTGAAGACCCTTCGGTGAGCCTTATACGTATAGCCGTGGTTTTGGAAACCACCCCCGAAGAATAGGCTTCAATATATTTCGCAAAAGCGGTATCCACTGAATTTGGTTTCTTCTTATTGCAAGCCACTACAATAAAAAGGCAAGAGACAGCCATCAGCACAAGCCGGCTTCTCATGCGGAAGCAGGAAGACAGGGAAAGATCCATGATGTGAGGTGATTTAAATTTGAAGTGCGAATGAAATGATGTGGTAAAACTTGAAAGTTTTTCTGAGTTCTGCAAGAAGCTCATGCCGGATCCTGGTTAAAAGTTATATAAAAAGGGATTCCGGAAAGAAAGTTATGAAAGGAACCTGCAAATCCCTCAACTTATTTTCCATGCCAGGTTCATGCTTCAGAAAGGAAAGGGTCAATCGGGGCCACAAAAGCAAACACCCGGCGAAACTCATTGATACATAATATTTGACGCCTTTCCCCGTTATGCTAGGAGGCCCAATCTGAACCATTGAAAACCCCGGGTTTGTATAATGTTTGACACAGGAAATCTATATTTCAATATATTCATTCACATCTCGGCCTACCTGCCTATTGTGCCTTTTCTTATCATATTGATAAGACAAAGCTATACCCAGGTACATATTAATTATTTGATGATCGTGTCGCTGGTAACCTTCATGTATAATATCCTGCTCAATTTCATACCATTTTACAGCGAACCATTTCATTTGCTGAGGAATGTACTGGGAGTGACCGAACTGGTTTTCATACTTCTGATCATTCAAACCCATTTCAACAGCGAATGGGGTCGTCAAATGCTGATTGTATTGCTATTGTTCGTTCCAATCATGTCTATCACATTCATGCTCATCAACACCCCCAATCAACTCAATACCACTTTGCTGACCATTGATAGTTTTATAATTTTTATAGTTGCCATCCTCTTTCTGAATCATCTATTGCAACATTATCACAAGAATATAACCGGTTACAACCTGTTTTGGATCACGGCCGGCATATGTTTGTATTTCGGCTGCTACCTGGTATTGAATATGGGAAGAAAATTCATATTCAAATACGATGATAAGGACTATAAAATAATGTGGATGGTGATGTACGCGGCCAACTTCATCAAATTTGCATTCTTTGTTATTGCCGCAATACTCAGCAAGCCTGGATTTATGCAGCCTTATGGTGAAGAAACAATACAGGGCGAGACGGGCCCGGTTCGCGAAAAAGATCCTGATGAAAAGAAAGCCGATACAAATCTGGCTACTATAATTCCAGGATATTCCAGTAATTATTAAGTAGGAATCGGATCCATAAAACCCAATCACCAAACGATAATTTTTTGTTATTGCAGTGATTGCTATTCTCCGATTCAGAAAAAATATCAATAACCGATGAGTATAAATTTAAACTAACAGATACAGTTTGTGGAATACAACCAATTATGACTATTTGATAATTTGTAATTTTTGTCTTTCATTATTTGTGCCATCAATGATTTCAATAATGTACATACCTAAAGGTAAATCAGAAACATTAATACTGGCACTTGCTACCTTGTTAAATAATTGATGTTTTTTCAAGTTTGCTTGCCCATCATAAATATTTATTAGGGAAATAGTTGAAGTTGAATTTGTCGCCGCGCCGCTGAAATTTGCAGGTGAAACAGTTATAATGGACGTAGCCGGATTAGGGGAAACAACATAACTATGTCCACAAGGGCTATATATCGTGACTCCATTTCTTTGTGCAATTTCGCCACAGGCATCTCTATAGGTGAGTGATACGCCTCCTCCTTTCGAAACATCAGCATAAGTACTCGGCGAATAAGGATTAATGATATAAATACCAGAAGTACCCGGGTTATCAACTGTCCAGGTCCAACTAGTACCACTGCCCATATTAGATGTAGCTGATAAATACCAGGCTTGAATTCCATTAACGCAAGATCCATACATTGAGTAATTAATAATACTTCTTGGCACAGTAGTAATGTTCAGAGAAACAGTTTTGGAGCCATTAACTAATGCAGATAGTGTAACATTTCCTTGGGTGATTTTATTTACAATAACTTGATTTCCTGATGGGGACAAACTTATAATACCACTTGGAGATGCGCTCCAAGTAACAGTAGAGTTGGAAGGTATATTTGTCGCAGTATAGGTTGCTGAACTGCAGAACGCAGGTATTCCGGTTATCACTGGAGAATTATCAACTATATCTATATAATTTTGCCATTGACTACCGTATCTGTTATCACACCATGCTGGGTAAGCTTTCCATCCATATGCAGTAATGCCGATATAATCACCCGTATAGCCACCTCCAAATTCTGGAATAGGAGCCGTTGTATGCGCTACACTACTCACCACCTGATTACTTAGGGTATTTCCTCCATTATAGGATATGGCGACATAGGTATTGGTACTAAACCCTGAAGATTGATCAAGACTATAATAGACTATTGAAATAATTCCATTATCATCAACTGCTATCCAAGGAAACCAGTTTTGCCTTCCATTTGCAATACTTACAGTTACTGGTCCGGACCAATTTACACCCTGATTATCTGACCATCTCAATTGGATGATTGCTTTACCATTCCCATTCTCTTTTGCTGCATAAACTATATAAATTCGTCCTCTAAAGATACCATTGCTTTTGTCAACCGCCATGGAAGGGAAACTATTAACTCTAATACCACCAAATTCAGTTTGTCCGCCAGAACTATTTCTTATTCCAGTATAATTAAATACTATTGAGGCTGCTGTAAAGTTCTGTCCGCCATTAACCGAACGAACAAAGCCTAAGCCTTGTTCAGGTAAATTACCATTAGTATAATCAGCCCAGCAGACATATACTTCACCATTGGGTCCAGTTTGCACATTTGCTCCCTGACCCCAGTGATCGTTAAGAGTTAAGGGATTTGAAAAAGTAGTTCCTTGGTTTGTTGACCTATTGAATTGAACGGCACTGCCTGCGCCCATCCATACACAATATAAATTATTAGCAAATGGACTTGCGGGCACATCATCTGCAGCAATCATTTCTTTATCGAAAGCAATTATGCCTGTACCCGATATTTGCGGTCCCCATGTTGCTCCATTATTGGTTGTCCTTTGAATTGAATAGCCAATTGGATCTGCATTTATATCGACAGGTACAGGTGTCATTGTAGCTACGTAACCATTCCCACTAGCATCAAAAGCTGTAGACGGGTCACCTCGTCCAGGAGCATTATTTGGTAAATTATCAGAACCAGCTCAGAAATTCCCACCGTTAGTACTCCAATATGCTCCCTGCCAAGAATTTGTTACAGGAAATGTATTGGAAGATAGCAATAGCACTTGAGGGTTTGTTTTATTGATGCTTATGTGTAGCTCAGATTGTGGGTTTGAGGAAGGCCGGACCTGAATATTACTCGAAATAGTAGCAGTGTTTGGAGTAGGATTTGTTTTATTCTCTTCCGGTTGAGTAACACCAGCTGCTAAGTGTGCAGCACTCTTGAGGTCTATTGATTGGCCCAATGTTGCAACACTGAACAGAAGCATAAGTGTTAATACCCATCCACTTTTGTAAAATTCAAATCTGTTCATAAGAAAAGCTTTAATGTAAAGAATATTTTTTAAGCTGCCATAATACAACAATGTAGAAGCCAAGCGTATATTGATTATAAGATATTCTAGTCATGCCTATATTAGGTTTGAACCAGTAGTGGTCATTATATTCAAGATTAGGGCCCAAATAATGGTGATAGATGTCAAAGCAATCAGGAAATGTTTGAGTTGGTGTTATGATATTTGACCGGTTCATTACCCTAGAACTGTCAATATAAAGTAATTTGCCATCCCATCGTTTGCCTACCTGAAAGGGTGGCAAAAACATTTGCCTCGGAAAATCTAAATTCCTTGGTTCTCTTGAATAAACGGCATCAAATACTTTAATGGAATCATCTATTATCCGAACGAAATTTGTATCATTGCCCCAAGGATATTGATACTGCCAAACTGTAGCGTCTTTTCCATCAACCAATTTTTGAATGCCTGTAACCACTAATTTGACTGTATAGCCTCTAGGAAAATTAGGGTGATCACGTACAACACTGGAATCATATACATCATATTCCCAAGAATCCCCAACTGTATTAGGAAAATACTCCCGAGATGGAGTATTTGATGTAAGTGCATCTTTATGACAACATAAAAGGGGAATAAACAAAAGTAGTTTTGCTGTCATCGTAAATAATTGTTTCATGGGTTATCTTTTTGTATGAAGTCATCTATATTCCAAAGACAACTATAATAATCAATCGAAAGAACCTATCCTAAAACCGTTGCGATTAGATCTTCAAAGCAGGAACAAATGTGGGTATGAATCTAAAACCGGGATTGAATATTATCAGACTAGAGCAAAAAATTACTGGCAAAATCCAGAAAGCCCAAAGCATTTAAAACATCTTTGGCTATTTAGGTTGAGTAGTAATAACATGCGGACTATTCACTCTATCTATTTTCGACAATGGCTCACATTTTAAAACAGCAGATAACAATGAGGCTATTGAAACTTCTGAAAGGCAAATCCTGAAGCTTCATTGTACACAGCAATTCAATTGACGAGAAGTCTATTAAGCAGATGCTAAATACTTTGAACCCTTTTATCTTATCAATTTACTACACATTTTCCAAAAAGTCAAGAGTTAGTTAATCATTAATTGGAAATTTACAATTTAATTTCTGTTGAAATTGACTGGCATGCACCGATTGAATGGAACTCTAAGGGTAAACATATATGAAGCAGGTTAAAATCCTATACTTTAATAGCAACTCATCACTTTGAGCAAGTGCACCCTTATCTTTCAGAGAACTCATCTTATCGTACATAGATTTCCACCTGCGCGGCGAATTGCTTACGATTGAGTGAAGACATCTGTGAAGGATTTTCCGAAAAATACTATTTCCACTCTACTTCAATTTCCACTCTATCATCGCAAAGCAACTGCCTCCTTCGATTTCATGAGTGAAGTATCCGCAGTCCATTCATTGATCTGACATCACCTGGTTTCTCAGAAGGTCATCAAACACTTCTCTTCGCCTGATGAGGCTCGCCTTACCATCCTTGACCATTACTTCGGCCGGTTTGAGCCTCGAATTGAAATTGCTGCTCATTTCAAATCCATAGGCACCAGCGTTGTAAAAGACCAGGAAATCGCCTTCCCGTATCTCACGGATCTTCCTGCCAGATGCAAAAGTGTCCGTCTCACAGATATTGCCTACTACGGTATAAATATTTTCGGCGCCATTAAGGTTGGAAATATTTTCAATTTGATGGTATGCATCGTAAAACATCGGGCGTATCAAATGGTTGAAGCCGCTGTTGACACCGGCAAATGTTAAACCAGGCGTTTCTTTCATAACATTTACCTGAGTTATAAAATAGCCGCATTCGCTTACCAGGAATTTACCAGGTTCAAACCATATTTGCAAGGGCCTTCCATTGGGATTGGGATGATTGGCGAAAGCTTCCTTTACTTTTTTCGCCAGCAATGGGATATCCGTTTCCGCGTCGCCGGATTTGTAAGGAACCTTGAATCCACCCCCGAGGTCAATAAATTCCAATTCCTTGAAATGCGGAATGATATCGAACAGCACTTCAATGCCCTTCACAAAAATATCTACGTCTTTAATATCGCTGCCGGTATGAATGTGCAGGTCCCGAATAAACAGATCATATTTTTCAACAAGGGTTAAGACCTTGTCGAGTTGTTCCACCGGGATACCGAACTTGCTCTTATCGTGGCCGGTGGATATTTTCAAATTGCCACCCGCGAGGATATTGGGGCGCAAGCGAATTCCCACCGGGTAGCCATGACCATATTTTTTCCCGAATTTTTCGAGATTCGACAGGCTATCTATATTGATATGAACGCCGGCATTCCGCGCTTCTTCAATTTCATCGAATGCGATCCCATTGGAAGTGTATAGGATTTTCTGAGGACTAAACCCGGCCAGCAGGCCTATTTTCACCTCATTTATGGAACTGCAGTCCAGGCAGGCGCCCAGGCTTCTGAGATATTTCAGGATATTGACATTGGTCAGTGCCTTGCAGGCATAAAAAAAAACGGTATCGCTTTCTCTAAAAGCCGATTTCAATTTTTGGTATTGTTCCGCGATCTTCTCTGCATGATACACATAGACCGGAGTGCCAAATTCATTGGCAATATCCGTCAACTGCCTGGCTGTTAAATGCTGGTTCATATAAAAGTGAAAATAGCAACGAAATTAAAGCTAGTGCGGGATATGATAAAATAAATGCGGCTCAGTGGAGGCGAATCAACCAGGTTCCTGACTCAGGAGCTTCTGGCTACCAGGATTAATTCATTCGGGCTGAATATTATTTTTCGGATCATCGCCGGATTCTTCCTCGAACTCGTCCTGCTTTTCTTCGGGATTTGCAGTACTGGAAATATCCGTGGGAGGTTCATCGCTAATTTCTGTTATTCCCATATCCTTTTCCGCAGGAGGGTCGGCCTTCACTTCACCGGCCGCGCCAGTAGCATGATCAATTAATTCTCCATTTTCGGCCACCACAAGGTTGCTTCCCTCATCCACTTCAAAATGATCTGCATTTACCAGTGTAGGCATAACGATCTGTTCGGCCAGCACTTCATTGATGCGCGGAAGGTCTTCGGGTGAATTGATGCCGAAATAATCCATGAAAGACTTGGAGGTACCATAGATCAGAGGCTTCCCAGGCAGGCTTTCATTGCGCCCCGTGATGACGACCAATTCTTTTTCCAATAATTTCTGGATCACATAGTCACAGTTCACGCCACGTATCGCCTCTATTTCTCCTTTGGTGACCGGTTGCTTATACGCAACAATGGCCAGGGTTTCCATTGCCGCCGATGACAACCTTTTAAGGAATTTGTCGCCATTGAGCTGAACGATTGTTTTGTGATAGGCCGTCTTGGTGAGGAATTGCCAGCCACCACCGCTCTGCCTCACTTCAAATGGATAGAAATCTGTGGCATATTTCTCACGGATAGCATCCACCGCCGCCTCTACCTGGTCTGCAGTAGTTCGATCTTCAATAAAAGCAAGGGCATTGTTCACTAATTCCAATAGTTCCGTATTGGTCAAAGGTTTTTCACTTGCAAAAATCAGGGCTTCGATATGTGGTATGATTTGAGATAGTTCCATGAGAAATTATTGGTTAGTTAGTCATTGGTCACCGCGTCCGCCGAAGGTTTACCCCAGGCGGACTGTTCATTTGGATATTTTATTTCCTATTGATCTGACGTATCACTTTATCAACTTAAAAAATAGATCTAACTGGTCTTGCAGAAACAAAAAATCTTCATCCTGAATCAGATTTCTTTGCCTGGCTTTGATAAGAGCTGTTCGGGCCTCATAGGCTGAACCTCGGCTATAAATGCAAAAATTCCTGTTCTCTTTATAAAAAAATCTGCCATAACCTTCCCTAATATTAAGAGCCATTGAATCGGCTGCCCTGGCAAATTGTTTTCCGAGACCGTCTTTTTCATAAAAATTCCACCGATTTACAATCTCCAAAACCTCTCCCCTATATTCATGGCAACCTTATACAGCTCCAGGTTTTGCAAAGTTAGTTTAGTTGTAATGTTTAACCTCCTCCAACTTCCATGCCTCTTATTCTGCCATCACCTCTAAACTAATCGGCTTCTCCACTAATGTTCAATAACTTCTCCTCCCCCCATGACTCAATGACTAATGACCTCCTCCCACCTACGCATTCAAAGCAGCCGCTCCGCTAACAATCTCGGTCAGTTCAGTGGTAATCGCAGCCTGCCTGGCGCGGTTATATGAGATGCGTAAACTCTTAAGCAATTCATTGGCATTTTCAGAAGCCTTATCCATAGCCGTCATACGGGCGCCTTCTTCACTTGCCTTGGCATCCAGCACGGCTTTAAACATTTGCGTATTGAGGATCTTGGGCATCATCTCGGCAATAAGAGATTCTCTTTCCGGTTCAAAAATAAAATCGGCCCTTGCGGCTTTTCCATCTTTACTTTCCACCTTTGGTATGGGCAGGAAGCGTTCGGTCACGAAACGTTGGGTAGCTGCATTCCTGAATTCGCTATATACCAGTTCCACGGTGTCGAATTCTTTGGAAGCGAATCCCTCCATCGCGGCCTGGGCCACACGCTGCACATTTTCGAAGGTCAGGTTCTGGAAGATATCTTTGAATGCGGGATTCACATTGTATTTCATCTTAATGAAATACTCATATGCTTTTTTCCCGATGGGCCAAACAAATACGTTTCCTTTTCTATATTGTTCCGGATAATTGCTGTTTATAATATTGCGCGCCATTTTTATTACATTGGCATTGTAGGCGCCGCATAAGCCCCGGTCTGAAGAAATGACAATGACCAACAGTTTTTCCACTGCTCTTTCCACAGCCAGGTTCGTATCCACCCCGCCTTCAGTATTGCTGACTATATTACTCAGCATACCCTGAAGTTTTCTGGCATAAGGGCGCATCTGCACAATAGCATCCTGTGCCCGCCGTAATTTAGCGGCGCTCACCATTTTCATGGCCTTGGTAATTTGTTGCGTGCTCTGGATTGACTTGATCCGGTTCCTGACTTCTTTTAATGCACCTGCCATTGGGAGAAAAGATTGAATGCTTGATTAGAAAAAGATTTCCTGCGAAATTTTATGGCCATTTCCGCCATTCCGATCCACTGCTTTTTACCGCTGGAGATCGGGCTCGCAAAGGTATTTGAATTGACACAAAAAACCATAGCACTGTGGAAAGAACCTGCATTAGTTTCGCACCTGCAATAGTTCAATAATTCAGTGCATGCCTGCATTATACCATTCCTTTCGTGATAGTATAAACTATTCGTTGTCAATGTTTTACATTCGAATGGCTTTCATTAAGTTGGGAGTTGGCGAAAACGAAGACACATTGTATCATCAAAGAACAATAAGAATAGCGAAGTGTGAAATTGCATATTTCAGACCTATTTTATTTCATCAAAAGGAGTCACTTTCCCATTCTCGCCCAGCACTTCCTGTCTGCTGTCTGTGAAATAGGGAGAAGCAATGCTCCTGGTGCTGTCGGAATTCTTAATCCCGATTCCTGCCATATCAAGAATTGTGTGAAAGACATTATCAGCAGAACTGATCTTTCTGTCTTTATGCTGCCTGAGAAAACTGAATTTATCGGCATTTTTTTTCAGAAAGAGGTCAGAGCCCCATATGAATAGCGGCACTTGAGCGGTATAATGAGTGGGTGTATAGGAATGAAAATACAGTTTGCGGTCGTCGTCTCCCAGGTTTTCACCATGATCGGATACAAAAGTAACCGTAGATTCCGCTCCTGTCGCCTTTACTTCTTCGATGATCTGGCTGATGATTAAATCGGTGTATAAGATCGAATTATCATATTCATTGATGACGATATCCCTGGGAGGATAGCTCAACGACATGCGGTTCCGGTCAGACACTGGCCTGAAATGTGTGAAGGACTCAGGGTACCGCAACAGGTAGCGGTAATGACTGCCGATGGTGTGTACGATCATGAAAATATCCTCTTTGGAATATTGATTCATCACATTTTTTACAATGTCTACCAGGGCTGAATCGTAATTGCCCCTGAAATTGCTTTCATTGTCACCATAGCCGTTGAATATGGCCGTATCTCCATCATTGTAGTGCATACCAATATTGCCGGTTAGTCCGAATTTGGACTGATTGCTGATCCAAAAAGTCTTATAACCAACTTCTTTAAAGGCTTCCAGGATGCTCTTTTCCTTCTTGTGCAAATCAAAATTCAAGGCATCCGCGCGGGTAATGAGTTGGGGAACTGATAATATGGTCATGGTGCCGCCGCTCGCCACATTGCTGAAGCTCACCAGGTTTTTCATACTATCAAGATTAGGCGAAGTTTCCCGGGCATAGCCATTAATGGCCCAGTGGTCAAAGCGAGAAGCCTCCCCGATTATGAGTATATGGATATGCCTCGGCGAATCCTCTGTTTTGCGATAAGCGCCATAGCTGAAATTCTTCACGACCTTCTGATAATTGCGGGTATTCTGCATTTCTGAATAGAGGTAGCTGAAGATATTCACCATGCGGAACGGATAATAGGTGCGAAATGTATTCTTCAGGATGATGGGATGTTTTTTTATATCCCGGCTTCTCAGAAAAGGAATGGCCAGAAAGCCCAGGATGGCGAGGCCTGAAATCAGTGCGGCTGTCTTGAAATTCAGTTTTTTTGGCAGTCTCCTGCCCAGCCATATAACAAGTAGGAAATTCAATACTATCATGGCAGCTACCACAAAAATCCTCCAACCAAGCAGCTCCATAGCTTCCTTATAATTCGTGTCTAATAGCAGCCCCGCCATTTCAGCGTTCACCTGGCTGTTAATCAGGAGTACCGGCAGGAGGGCCAGTGGGATAATTGAACAAATCAACGCGGCTATGAGGTAATAAATCTTGAGATTATAATAAAAAAGTACAACAGGCATCAGGGACAGTAGTTGCACCACCACAAATCCCGAAACGGCATAATTATAAAATCCGTTTTTCAAAAAGAAAACCACGTCGGGAAGAAAGATCAACACGGTGATTACGCTGACAAAAAAATAGATTTTAATAGCTTTCTGAAGGGTATTTCTATCAGGAAATCGCATGGATGATCAGGGGTTTGGCTAAAGATTCAAATTAAACAAATCTATAACATCAGTATTCATTCTCCAAAACGATGGAATGAATAGCTTGTTGTTTGTTTGGAATTCCCGCCTGGAACTAACTGAATTGTCTGGCCTCTAAACCGGGAATAAGGCCCATGGAGAAGGGGATAATAATGGGTGCGGATTAGGATTTTAAGCGATAGTATGTCTGAATCGCAATCCTTACCTTTGTACGCTTCTGTCAAT
>CALFNL010000444.1 GCA_937902875.1 uncultured Bacteroidota bacterium
AGTAGCTGAAAATATGGGATGTATTCCGCCGCAACCCGGCTTCCTGGAAGGCCTGAGAAAAATTTGTTCAGCAGAAGGCATCATATTTATTATGGATGAAGTGATGACGGGATTTCGTTTAAGCCCTGGCGGTGCACAGCAATTGCTCTCAGTGAATGCAGACCTGTTGACTTACGGAAAGGTGATTGGTGGCGGCATGCCAGTGGGAGCCTTTGCGGGCAGAAGGGAAATCATGCAACAGGTTGCTCCAGTTGGCAAAGTGTACCAGGCAGGAACTTTGAGTGGAAATCCCCTGGCCATGATCGCGGGCTTCACAGTTTTGAAAACACTCAGGGATAACCCTTCAATTTATGATGAACTTGACAGGAAATGCAACTACCTGGCGAAGGGCCTGCATGAAACATTCACTCAGAAAGGATTAGCCCATCGGATCAATCGTGCCGGAAGCATGATCAGTGTGCACTTCTGCGAAAATGAGGTCACTGACTTTTCTTCGGCATCGAAAGCGGATATATCATTGTTCAATAATTTCTTTCATCACCTATTGAAACATGGCGTATATTTACCGGCATCCGCATTTGAGAGTTGGTTTTTGAGCAATGCCCTTTCCTATCAAGACCTGGACCGTACTATTGAGGCTGCGTCCCGTTTTTGATCCATCATATCAGAAAAGGTCACAACTGGTGACCTTTTGTGTTTTACACCAGATACCAAAATTATTATCAGATTCAAACTTAGTTTTGCAAAGATTTTCATCTTATGAATAATGCTATAAGCAGGGCCGTTCTGCTCACCAACCTGGGTTCTCCTTCATCCACCGAAGTGAAGGATGTGAGGCGGTTCCTCAATGAGTTCCTGATGGACAAAAGGGTGATAGATTATCCCTGGTTATTCAGGTTTCTGCTGGTAAAAGGAATCATAATACCAGCCCGCGTTTCCAATTCCGCCGAAGCCTATAAGACCATTTGGATCAAAGAAGGCTCTCCATTGGTAGTGATCACAGAGCAATTGAGAGATTCTCTGCAAAAACAATTATCGGAACCGGTGGAAATTGCGATGCGCTATGGGGTTCCATCTCCTGAAGATGCATACAATTCACTGATGAGAAAATACCCGGAATTGCGGGAAGTATTAATTCTGCCCCTGTATCCACACTATGCCATGAGCAGCTATGAAACGGCCATATTGTATGCGAAAGAGATCCACGCAAAAAATAATTATCCATTCAGACTGAAAATACTGAAACCATTTTTTGATGATGAATACTACCTGGAGGCGATGGTAGAAAACATGCGCCCTTTTCTGAAACATGAATATGATCATATCCTATTCAGTTATCATGGTATTCCGGAAAGACATATTCGCAAATCAGACATTACAGGAAATCATTGTTTGAGAGATGCTGCCTGTTGCGAGACTGATTCCCCCGCGCATACCCATTGCTACAGACATCAATGCCTGGTTACCACAAAAAGAATTGTTGAAAAGGCTGGCATAGATTCCAAATCATTCAGTGTATCCTTTCAGTCACGCATTGGAAAACATTGGCTCACGCCATATACCGATATTCGCCTGCAACAGATGCCTGGTGAAGGAATTAAGAAACTGCTCGTGATATGCCCCGCATTTGTGAGCGACTGCCTGGAAACCCTGGAAGAAATCGCCATACGAGGTAAAGAGATATTTCTGAAGGCCGGGGGTGAATCATTCGAAATGATACCCTGCATGAATACCCATCCTTCCTGGGTTAACGCTCTGGCAAAATGGGTGAATGAATATAGGCAAGGCAATAGAAATATGTTGTGGGAAGATGATGAGCAGCCGCAGAAGCAGCCATCATATTCCGATCGCTGACAAAAAAAACCGATCGGATTACGATTCAGTTATTAGATTAGTACTGAGAACCATTCCATCAAGAACCAACTGTTATGTACACTTATATCAAAGCGCTTCATATCATATTTGTGGTTACCTGGTTCGCAGGTTTATTTTATGTGGTGAGGCTATTTGTTTACAACCGTGAAGCGCAGGACAAGACGGAACCGGAAAAAAGCATATTACAAATGCAATACCGGGTAATGATAAAAAGATTGTGGATGGGAATCACATGGCCCTCGGCAATTCTCACTTTGATTCTTGGACTCTGGATATTGCGGCTTTATCCAGGCTGGCCAACCTGGCTGATAATAAAATTGATCTTTGTATTGGGATTATTCCTCTACCATTTCTCGCTGCAATATGTTTACAGGCAACAAATGCAAGGCCGGTTCAATTTTAATTCTCAGCAATTACGGATCTGGAATGAAGTGGCAACGATTTTCCTGGTAGCAATTGTGATGCTGGTGGTAGTTAAGGAAAACATGAGTTGGGTATGGGGTCTGGCAGGATTGGTTGCTTTTGTGATAGTGCTGATGCTTGCCATCCGAATTTATAAAAGCATGCGCGCACGGAAAAAATAGCCTTCGTATTTTTTAGTTTCGGAGGATTGTGCCTTAATCCAAATCTTTTTTCCCTTTCCTTTTTCCTCCCTAAATGGATTCCGGAAATCTTCACCCGGTTTCGATGCCATTCCTGTTAATTGACATGCAACCATGTAGCAAAAAATAGCTATTCCCTCTTTCGTAAATTGATTTCCCATTCCCGAAAGGTTAGCAGGCGCTATTTGGCTTTCTTTGCTGGCTAATAAAATGAAAACAGCGCTATGAAGAAAGTTATATGTTTGGTAATTGCATTTAGTTGCGCCGCATTTTTATTTGCTCAACAATATACGCCCGCGCAGGAATTGGTCCTCAAAACGGGAGAGGATTCCCTGAACGCGGGGATCTCAAAATCAAAGACAGTTATTTCGGGTTATGGAAGCGCTTTTTATCAGAGAGATTTCAATGAGCAGAAGTCGCGGGCCACTTTAGAAAGAGTGGTTCTGTTCGTAGGCCATCAGTTCAATTCAAAAATTTCTTTTTTTAGCGAGATGGAATTGGAGAACGCTAAAGTGGCAGCAGGTGAGGGAAGCGGCTTTGATGCAGAAATTTCTATGGAACAGGCATTCCTGAAATTTGATCTCAATCCACGACAATACCTCGTGGCAGGATTGTTCACACCCCGGATCGGGATACTCAATGAAAACCATTTGCCGGTGAATTTTAATGGGGTGGAGCGCCCGATAGTGGAGCAAGTGCTGATTCCCGCAACCTGGAGGGAATTAGGGCTGGGCTTCTATGGCAGATCGGGAAACCTGCCACTGAACTATAGTGTGGCTCTCATAACCGGACTGAATTCCGCCGGCTTCGAACATGGTTCGGGCATCAGGGGAGGCAGGGGAGAGGGATCAAACCCATCCGCCAACAACCTCGCCATCACAGCTTCCGTTCAATATTTCCTGAATAATTTCAGATTCCAGATTTCGGGATACGCCGGTGGCACCAATGGTCTCAACAAGAGACAAAGCGATAGCCTCGAATTGAATTCCGGCGCATTTGCTTTGCCGTTATACCTGGCCGAAGCCAATATGCAGTGGAGTGGAAACGGGTTCTCGGCTAAAGGCCTGGCCAGTTTCATCTCATTGCCCGATGCATCCGGCCTCAACCGGGCCTATGCCAGTAATGTTTCTGAAAACATGCACGGGGCATACGCCGAACTTGCTTACAATTTGTTTGAAAGCTCCAAATCACTGAAGGGCCAGGAATTGAATCTGTTCGCCCGCTATGAAATTCTGGACCTGAATCAAAAAATTCCTAAAAACGGCATCTACGACGGAAAGCTGAAGCAGCAGCATTTGATTGTGGGACTGAGTTATTTGCCCATGCACAATGTGGTGATCAAAACCGACCTGAGGATATTGCATACCGGCCCCGAAAATCCAGCCCTGGTGGTGAATCCTAGTCCGGTTGCAATTCCATATAAACAGGGCAATTCATTTTTTAATCTTGGTATCGGTTATTCTTTTTAGTAATAATGCAAAGAAGAGATTTTATATTGGATGGTTGCAGGGCATGCCTGTTGGCGGCGGCAATTTCAACGGGGCTATCGGGTTTATCTTCCTGCAGCCCGTCTTATTCAGTATTCAAGGCTGATATCCGCGACAATAAATTGGAATTGCCCCTGAGCCTTTTTGAAAAGGACACATTCCAAATAGTGAGGCCCGCTCATTTCAATTATGAAATAGCCGTTCAGAAAAATCCCGATAATAGTTACAAGGCGCTACTTCTCAAATGCACACACCAGGCAAATCAATTGACCCCCACAGGCAGAGGATATGCCTGCAGTCTTCATGGCAGCCATTTTGATAAAGATGGCAACGTAACCAAAGGCCCTGCAGAACAGAAGCTAAGGGAATTGCAAACCGGTTTGGCGTTTGGCAAGGTCATTGTTTATCTTTAAATCGTTTGAAACATGAAGAGATTTTCCATACTATTTTTCTCTATTGCTATTATTTTAAATCTTTCCTGTAAAAAGAATGATGATAGTTCCTCAACTGATTTTGAAGCATTGAAAGACAGAGCCCTTATTGATTTTGTAAATGTGGTGGCATTGCCTGGGTATGGAGAATTGAAAACGAAGGCGGCTACGCTGAACAGTAAGGTTGTTGCCCTCGATGCAAATACCACAGAAGCCAATCTGCTGGCTGCGAGGGAGGCCTGGAAAGACCTCCGCATCACCTGGGAAAGATGTGAAGGATTTCTGTTCGGACCCGTGGAGGATGATGAATACGATCCTGAAACAGATACATGGCCGGTGAGCTTTAACGACCTGGACTCGCTAATAAACAGCAGCAATCCTCTGGGTGTTTCCGACATCGAAGCACTTTCGCAGCGTTCGCTCAAGGGATATCACCCCATGGAGTATATCCTGTGGGGTAAGAACGGCGCCCAAACCGCTGCCACCATAAATGAAAGACAGAAACAATATTTGACCAGCCTGTCGCTGCATCTTAAATCACAGGCTGAAAAATTATTTGATAGTTGGGCCCCTGGCGCTGGCAACTATGCACAACATATTTTGAATGCAGGGAAGGGCAGCACGCTCTATCCCAAAAAACAGGACGCATTCATTAGCATCCTGGAGGGCCTCCTGGCCATTTGCGAGGAGGTGGGAGAAGGTAAAATGCTTGAGCCCTTTGATGCCCATGATCCGGCCATCGTTGAGTCCCCCTTCAGCGGGAATTCGGTTACGGATTTCAGGAATAATATCATTGGCGCTTTCAACGCATATGAAGGGAAATTCAATACCGATGGCGTTGGAATAAGCGAGCTGGTGAGAGCCAGGAATATTTCACTCGACAATGAACTGAAGCAAAATTTTAATGCCGCAATCAATTCCTTCAATAACATTACAGTGCCCTACGAAAAGGCAATTATTGAGCAGAGGATCCAATGCCGGCAGACTATGGACGCCATCAACGAACTTTCGTTTACACTTGAAAGCAAGCTACGGCCCTTCATTGTTCAAAATATTATTGATTGACCTGATTCATTTTAAGAGCCGTGAAATGGATTTCACAGGCATTAAGAAATTCAATCCTGAGTCAGCATGATGCGAGTGAAAAAAATGTATTGGATTGCGGCCATCCTGTTGGCGCCGGCACTCTTCATGATGTGCCGGAAACCCGGTTTGTTCCAGGACTCCGGTTTTGATCCCCGCCTATCGGGTGGAGAAGCCACGGTATTTGATGAAACCAGTAAGGCATTCGGTCATCAGGTTACAGGATTGAATGAACGCGATGAGCAGGTGCATGAATTGGGTGATGGCGCGATAGGAGCCACATTTGTGAGGGCTCCTTCTACCCTTAATCCGGGGCTGGGACCAATATTCAGTAATGTATCCTGCATTTCCTGCCACCATAATGATGGCAAAGGAAGCCCCACCGCGGGTCTGGTGAATTCCTCCCTGCTAATTCGCTTAAGCCTTCCCGGTAGTGATAATTTTGGCGGACCCAGGGCCGTGGAAGGATTTGGAACCCAGCTGCAAGATCTTGCAGTATTCGGGGTGCAGCCGGAAGCGAAGATTGAAATTAGCTATACGGAGCAGGCATTCAGTTTTCCCGACGGAGAAATGGTGAACCTTCGCAAACCATCTTATAATTTGCTCAATCCTTATAAACCTTTACCAGGGAACTTCCAGACTTCTCCACGCATGGCGCCCCCATTTTTTGGCCTGGGCCTGCTTCAAAATATTCCTGAAGCCACACTCCTTTCTTTTGCAGACGAAAATGACCTTGACGGTGACGGGATCAGCGGCAGACCCAATTATGTATATGACCCTGTGCAAAGGAAAATGATGCTTGGAAGATTTGGCCTGAAGGCAAATGTTGCCACCCTGCTCACCCAGGTGGCCGGCGCCTACGGCCAGGATATGGGTGTTACTAATTATGTGTTCCCACAGGAAAGCAGTTTGGCACAAACTCAGCTGGATGCATTACACGATGATCCGGAATTGCCCGACAGCATCCTGAACGCTGCAGTATTCTACATTAAAACGCTGGCAGTGCCCGCAAGGAGAAATGTGCTTGACCCGGTAGCCACGCAGGGAGAAAAAATTTTCACTCAAATACAATGTGCGGTCTGCCACAAACCGACCATTCAAACAGGCATCGACCTCACATTGAAGACCATCAGCAACCAAAGAATTCATCCATACACTGATTTACTGCTTCACGATATGGGAGAGGGATTGGCGGATGGCCGGCCCGATTTTCAGGCAAATGAAAGAGAATGGAAAACACCGGCTTTGTGGGGAATCGGCCTTTTCGAAAAGACCAATGGGATTCCCTTTTACCTGCATGACGGAAGGGCGAGGACCCTGGAAGAAGCCATTCTTTGGCATGGAGGCGAAGCCGAAAATGCTAAACAGGCATTTATTCAATTACCTTCTTCTGAGAGGAAGGCGCTGATCAAATTCCTGAAATCATTATAGATATTATAGTGTGGGTTTTTCGTGCAAAATGATAAGCCTCTCACAATTTGTAAAATCTTCCCTGATTCTATTCGGGCCGGTATATAATAAGTGAAGGGAGCATGATTGCTCCCCTCGATCCCTAATCCCTAAACCCTGGAAAAAATTTATCAATATGGGTTGTGATGGTATAGTTGGTTTTTCATCTTACAAAATCTCTCTCATGCACTATGCGACGGGCATGATTCTGACAGAACCATTGGCCTGCCTGCCAAATGGAAATGACCCTGGCGAGGGATGATGCCCGAATTGTGACTGAATATATTGTTTGAATAAAACTCCGGCGCAATGCCATATGATATGTTCAACGCGGTTTTCATGGCTATTGATTGATAAGTTCTGAATGAACTATTACTCGTAATAATTTCCAGAAACTATGCCAAAGCCGGAAAATGTGGAAAACTAAGAGTTAAAATTATTTAAGGTTTTTTCTGATCAAATCTCTGCCTGCATGGAATTTTCTGATGTTGAAAATCCCGAAAATGCATGCCTGTGAATTATCTCTCTTTGCCGGCAAATCCACTTTTAATTCAGTAACTTCGCTCCCATTTTTTGGGAAATATGGCAGCGAAATACAGGGAATATAATCAGCTCAATTTGCCGGCATTAGAAAAGGAAATTCTCTCGCTATGGATTGAGAATCACGCTTTTGAAAAGAGTGTGAGCCTGCGTGATGGTGCGTCTCCATTCGTGTTTTATGAAGGACCTCCCAGCGCCAATGGTATGCCTGGTATTCACCATGTAATATCCAGATCATTGAAAGATCTGGTGTGCAGATATAAGACGATGAAGGGATTCCAGGTGAAGCGGAAAGCCGGATGGGATACTCATGGTCTTCCGGTGGAACTGGGTGTGGAAAAAATGCTGGGCATCACAAAGGAAGATATTGGTAAGAAAATATCCGTGGAAGAATATAATGCTACCTGCCGGCGTGAAGTATTAAAATATAAAGACAAGTGGGACGAATTGACTACCAAAATGGGCTATTGGGTTGACCTCGAACACCCGTATATAACATTCCGGAATGAATATATTGAGAGCCTTTGGTGGAGCCTGAAAGAATTGTACAACAGGGATTTATTGTATGAGAGTGTGAGCATACAGCCCTATTCCCCCGCGGCTGGAACCGGCCTGAGTTCACATGAACTCAATCAACCTGGCACCTATAAGATGGTGAAGGATACCAGTTGTGTGGCCATGTTTAAGGCTGTGAGAACTGAAAAGTCGGCTTTTTTATTTGAAGCGGCAGGTACAGATCAGGTATTTTTCCTGGCCTGGACCACAACTCCCTGGACTCTGCCTTCAAACCTGGGTCTGGCGGTTGGGCCGAATATTGATTATATACTCGTAAAGACCTTCAATCCTTATTCGGGCAAGCCATGTTCCGTGATACTGGCCAAGTCTCTCCTGCATCATTACTTTCCTGAAAATATCGATGAATGGAAGGAAGGAGAAAATCAGCAACTCTATGATGCCATCACCAATTGGCTGGTGAGGGGGTCTGATGAAATGCTTATCGGCGATCATGATCCCCGCCTCAAATCTGATTTTGAACAGCTAATCAGAAAGAAACAATTACCCTGCAAAATCATTTCAGAATTTAAGGGCAGGAAATTAGAAGAAATCCGGTATGAGCAGCTTATGCCCTTTGAATCGAACAGTCCTCAAAATTCAGGAGGAGATCCTTTCAGAGTGTTGCTGGGCGATTTTGTGACCATCGAAGAAGGTACGGGTATAGTGCATATGGCGCCGGCATTTGGGGCAGACGACTATAGGGTTGGAAAAAAATATGGAATCGGTATCCTGGTGATGGTTGATAAGACCGGAAAATTCGTAGATGGCCTTGGAGAATTCAGCAATCGCTATGTAAAAAATTATAAGGACGATCCCAATTATGTTGATGTAAATGTTGATATCTGTGTAAAGTTGAAGAAGGAGAACCGGGCCTTCAGGATTGAAAAATATGAACACAACTATCCCCATTGCTGGCGCACAGACAAACCGGTTCTGTATTATCCGCTGGACGCATGGTTTATCAGGACCACCGCCATGAAAGACAGGATGGTGGAATTGAATAAGAGGATCAACTGGAAACCCAAATCAACCGGTGAAGGGCGATTTGGAAACTGGCTTGAAAACATGGTGGATTGGAATCTGAGTCGCAGCAGATTCTGGGGAACGCCACTTCCCATTTGGAAAACGGATGACGGATCGGAAGAAAAATGCATCGGTTCCATTGCAGAGCTTTTTGAAGAAATTGAGAAAGCCAATAAAAAACTGGGGCTCAATCAATCTACCATCTTAGAAGGACTTGACCTGCATAAGCCATTTGTAGATATGGTGGTACTCGTATCATCAAAGGGCCAACCCATGAAAAGAGTGCCAGACCTTATTGATGTATGGTTCGACAGTGGCGCCATGCCTTACGCCCAGTGGCATTTTCCATTTGAGAACCAGGAAATATTCGCGCAAAATTATCCTGCAGATTTTATCGCTGAAGGAGTGGATCAGACCCGGGGTTGGTTTTATACCCTGCACGCGTTGGGATCCCTGCTTAAAGAGTCTGTGCAGGAAGCGTTGAAAAAAGCAGGAGTGAAAATAGATGGCGATCCCGACCAGCGTTATCCCGGGCTCGCTTATAAAACCTGCGTGTCAAATGGTTTAGTATTAGACAAGAAGGGCAATAAAATGAGCAAAAGGCTGGGCAATGTGGTGGATCCTTTCAAAACAATTGGCCAATTCGGCGCCGATGCAACCAGGTGGTACCTCATCACCAATGCGTCTCCATGGGACAGTCTGAAATTCGACCTTGAAGGGATTCGCGAAGTACAGCGTAAATTCTTCGGCACGCTTTACAATACCTACCAGTTCTTTGTTTTGTATGCCAATGTGGATGGGTTTTCATTCCGGGAGCCATATGTGCCCACAGATCAGAGACCCGAGATTGACAGGTGGATACTCTCGTCATTGAATAGCCTGGTGAAGAAAGTGAATGAATTCATGGATGAATATGAGCCCACGGCCGCGGGCAGGGCCATTGAAGATTTCATGGACGAACAGTTGAGCAATTGGTATGTTCGTCTTTGCCGGCGCCGTTTCTGGAAAGGAGAATATGAACACGACAAAATCTGCGCTTATCAAACCCTCTATGAATGCCTTGAAACCGTATCAAGACTGATGGCTCCTATTTCGCCATTCTTCAGTGATAGTCTTTTCACAAATCTGAATGCCGTTTCCAAACGGCACCTGGTGGAGTGTGTGCACCATGCCGATTTTCCGTTGCCCCTGGAATCGCAGATTGATATTGCATTGGAAGAAAGGATGCGAAGGGCACAGGATATTTCCTCCCTCATTTTATCGCTGCGCAAGAAAGTGAATATTAAGGTTCGGCAGCCTTTGCAGAAGGTACTGATTCCGGTGCTCGGTGCCGAAATGAAGAAGCAGATTGAATCGGTTGAAGACCTGATCAAAACTGAAGTGAATGTAAAACAGATCGAATACATCACGGATGAAGATAGCTTTATCAAGAAGAAGATCAAACCCAATTTTGTTGCCCTTGGTAAGAAACTGGGT
>CALFNL010000445.1 GCA_937902875.1 uncultured Bacteroidota bacterium
ACAGAAGTGACGCGTTTATCCTTCAACAACCAGGCCAGAGCCATTTGGGCCAGTGTCTGTTTTCTTTTTTGGGCCCTCGCGTTCAGTTTAGAAATCTTATCAATTCTTTCGGCGGTTATTTCGGAGGCCTTGAGGAACCCATGCGGCTTACCGGCCCTTGAATTTTCGGGTATGCCTTTGAGATAGCGGTCCGTTAAAAGCCCCTGTGCCAGTGGAGAAAAGGCGATGCAACCCACTCCTTTCTTTTCCAATACTTCCAGGAGGCCATTTTCCACCCATCTTTCAAACATGGAATATTTTGGCTGATGAATCAGGCAGGGCGTTCCCAATGCATGGAGAATCTCAATGGCCTTTTCGGCCTCGGCCGCCTGGTAATTTGAAATGCCTGCATATAATGCCTTACCCTCACGTACAACCGCATCCAATGCCATCATGGTTTCTTCCAGCGGAGTATCCGGATCGGGGCGATGAGAATAAAAAATATCCACGTATTCGAGTTGAAGCCGCTTCAGGCTCTGGTGCAGGCTCGAAATAAGGTATTTCCTGGAGCCCCATTCTCCATACGGACCGGGCCACATCAGGTAGCCCGCTTTGGTAGAAATGATCAGTTCATCGCGCAGCGTTCCGGGAAAATCCTTTCGCAAAATATTTCCGAAATTTTCCTCCGCCGAACCGGGTTCTGGTCCATAGTTATTGGCGAGATCAAAATGAGTGATGCCTCTGTCAAATGCCCTCCTCACAATATTTCTTCCGGTATCAAACACATCCACCGAACCGAAATTATGCCAGAGGCCCAATGAAATGGCGGGCAATCTTATTCCACTTCTCCCGCAACGGTTATATTTCATGGATTCATATCTGTCTGAAGCTGCTTTGTACATCATAATTCAGAGAGGAGTTAAAATTATTTGGTTGCAATTTTAATGCTTGCCGAAGTTAATCCTTCTGCTGTTGCTTTCAATTGAATGGTACCCGGTTTTTCCTTTGACCTGATTACGGCCAGGCATAGCCCGTTGAATGCCTTGCGGTGATCTGCACGGAATGACTCCATGCTGGTTTCACTCCCATTGTCCACTGCGGCAATGGAACCCGCTCCGGTCACGGTGAATTTAACGTCATTGTCGGCATGTGGAATAAGGTTTCCGGCAGCGTCAACGATCCTTATCGTCACGAAAGAAAGGTCATCGCCACCAGATTTGATGGTACTCCTGTCTGCGCTCAAAATGATTCTTGCTGCCTTGCCAGCGGTATGGATTTCTCTGGTGAGAAATATTTTGCCATTTTTTCTTGATACCGCTTTCAGAGTCCCTGGCTGGTAAGTGACCCTCCACATTACATGCAATTGATCGCCTTCCTTTTTCTTTATGCCCAGTGATTTTCCATTCAGGAATAGCTCCACTTCATCCGCCTGATTGTAATAGGCCCATACATCCACCGTTTGCCCCTTCTTCCAATTCCAATGCGGAAAAATATGCAGTACGGGTTTATCTGTAAAAAGGCTCTGGTATAAATAATAAGAATCTTTGGGAAATCCTGCCAGGTCAACAATTCCAAAATAGGAACTCCTTGCCGGCCAGGGATATGGAGTTGGTTCACCCAGATAATCAAAGCCGGTCCAGATGAACATGCCGCTGGCAAAATCATATTTCAATAATTCTTTCAGGGTCTCTTCATGTGTGGACCCCCAGGGTACGGAGCAATTGTCGTAAGCGGAACAGCTGAGATCGGCATTGGCATTCTCAATGGGCTTATCCCATCGGGCCGGCCAGCGACGGATACTGTCTGAAGGCATGTCGTAGTGGCCCCTTGTATTTATCGCCGACACCGTTTCGGTGCCGATGAATTTTTTGCCCGGGAATTTATTCTGAAAATTCTTGTATTCTTCGTGATGATAATTGAAGCCTACCAGGTCCAGCACACCCGATCTGTAAATTGCATTTGCAGGATATGGATCATTCATGGCGGAAGTGATGGGCCTGGAAGTATCAAGTGATTTTATAATCCCCGCTAATTCCCTGGCTATTACTGTACCGGAACTGTCTTTGCCGTCTTTACCGGCCCATTGCTCGGGGATTTCATTCCCGATGCTCCAAATAAATACTGAAGGATGATTCCTGTCTCTCAACACCTGGTCGGTCAGGTCCTTTGCATGCCATTCGTCCCAATACAAGTGATAGTCATAGCGATTCTTTGGTTTCTTCCACATATCGAAAGCCTCGTCCATGACTATGAATCCCATCTCATCCGCAAGATCCAATAATTCCGGTGCAGGAGGGTTATGCGAAGTACGAATACCATTGATCCCCATTAGTTTCAATATCTGCAATTGACGTTCCAATGCCCTTCTATTGATAGCAGCACCCAGGCAACCCAAATCATGATGATCGCAAACGCCGATGATTTTCATGGATTTCCCATTCAATGAAAATCCTTTGTTCACATCAAAATTGAAATACCGGATTCCTAAATTGGTGCTATATTCATCCATGAGTTTTCCTGCCGAACTGATACGGGTAATAACTTTATACAGGTAGGGTTTACCGGTAGACCAAAGAACAGGATCATCCACCTTCAATTGCCAGGCGCCCTCTTTTACCTGGCCGGCTTCCAACTGCATGGGCCCTTCTACCGAAGCGACCTCCTTTGAAGAAGCATCATAAATGCTTGTGTTCACTTCAACCGATATGGGGGTTTCTGAATAATTTTTGATTTTGGTTTGAACGGCTATTTCGGCCGAACTCTCATTCACCTGCGGAGTGGAAACATGAGTTCCCCAATGATCCACGAAAACGGCATTCACCTTTGTGAGCCACACATTGCGATAAATGCCTGATCCACTGTACCAGCGTGAATTGGGTTGTTTCGAATTGTCAACCCTTACTGCCATAATATTTTTCTCATTCCCATATTTAAGGTAAGGTGTGAGGTTGTACCTGAAAGAAATATACCCATTGGGACGAATGCCGAGAGAATGTCCATTGATCCACACTTCACTGTTCATATACACGCCATCAAAATCAATGAAGATCTTTTTGTCTTTATCTGAAGCGGGTATTGTAAATGCCTTCCTATACCAGCCGATGCCGCCTCTTAATGCGCCGCCGCCGGTACCGGTGGGGCTTTCCTTATCGAATGGCAGTTCAATACTCCAGTCATGTGGCAGATTGAGCTGCCTCCAGGACGCATCATTAAAGGTATTAGCCGGGGCTCCTTCAACTTCTCCTAAATTGAATTTCCAGTCTTTTCCGAAATTCAGGACTGTTCTGGTCTGTGCCTGCAAGCCTTTCGAGGCAATGAATGCAAGAGCCAGGATGAAGATTAAACGCTTAAGTTTCATATTATTTGTCTATGTATTTAAGATGAGAGTTGCATTCAATGGAAGGCATAGGTGACGGGTTATTTCTTATTCTCCACCACCATGTAGAGTACGGCCCTCGCGGGAATAGTAACAGTAATACCTCCCTTGGTAGCGGCAGCCTGCGCCTTAACAGACTGATAATTGGAAGGCCCGCCCGATGCAAGTGCAGGTCCGGTGCCATTCACAAATGTCTTTCCTGAGAATTCTCCATTATCGCTACCCCCGGTGAGCGCGTACCAGTAATACATTTCGCCTGGAATGAAATTCCTGATATCAATATTGATGTTTTTGTCATTGATACCCGTATTTACGAGAATGAGTGCTGCTTCACCAGAAGAATAGGTGGAAGTATAGCTCAAAATATCCGTGGCCCCGCTCACCGTTGATGACACCATTTTGTCGCCAAAATATTTTTGAAAAAAGTACATGTGATAGAATGCCGGCCTCGGATTCCATTTGGTTGAATTGCCCGGTTCATCGCCCTGGCTGAACATACCATGATCGTTGCCATTGTCCCAGGCATTGGCCAGGTCCCAGCGGCTGGCCATTCCAAATTGATTCTTCAGCAACTCACCCAGCACCATTACCGCATGCATGCCTGCAACATTAGACACCATTTGCCTGGACCCAACTGCGAAAATATTCCATTCAGTCAGCGCGATTGGTTTCATGGAAACGCCGCCAAGCTGCGTGGTTGTTTTCATCCAATCCATGATCGTTTTGGTTTCCGTGGCTGCCGTCTTAAAAATAGCATCTGCTGTGGAATTTTCATTGTAAGGCGTGAAATAATCATGCACGATATAAAAATCCGGGTAATCCCCTGCCTCGGCAAATAAGCCGCTATTCCAGGTTCTGTCGGGTATGTTCCAGGAACCGGAGGCGTCAACCTGTATCAACTGTGCCCCGATCTTAATATCGGCGCCCACTTCTCCGGCTGCTTTTCTCATGGAATCGGCAAATATTTTGAAATGATATCCATACACTTCTCCCGAAATGATTTCAGGCTGGCCATCCTGATTCCTTGCGAGGTCTATCTTGAATCCTGCCTGCCAGGGACCATCGCTTTCATTTCCAATTTCCCAGAACTTTGTGCGGCCATTGTCATAACGAACCCAGTCTGCTGCCAGGTGCGCCGCCGCCTCGGCGGGCTTTGGCCCGGTTCCATACCGCGCATAGCCATAGTTGATAGTAATTATGCCTGTACTTCCGGTCTGCTGCAGCATCGCGTAATAATTGTCAACGGATAGAGTCCAGCTCTCTGTGTTTTTTCCATACCAATAAGAAGCCGGAACGGGGTTTCCATTGGAATCGAATAGAGTGTTTGCAGCGTCGGCGGGAGGATTGTTTTTGGGGGAATTCCAAAAATATACACTGCTGATATTGCCTCCCGGAAAGCGAATCACGTGTGGCGCCAGATTGGTAATATGGTTGATCAAAACAGGTTCGGTAACCATCTGAGTCATGTATGGATTGGAATTATTTCCAAAGAGCCATTTCGAAACCCTGGTGGTAATGTCGCTCGCATCCATGGTAACGGTCACCGGGGTAACTGAGGGCTTTGCGCTTGTGGTATAATCCGGCTTCACAAAATTTTTGGCAGCCCAATCGTCCAGGAAAAATCCGATACTCGCCGCCGTTGGATTTTCATGCGGGGGAATGATGGTGACGGGAGGCGGCTGGGTGTTACCGTTTCCATTGCCCTCAGGGGCCTTCTTGCAGGAATACAGGATTCCCAAAGCGCCCAACAGGCACATCATCAGAATTTTTGAGGATATATTTTGGCTGATCAGCCGTTTACCATTGTTCATCATTGCTCAGAATTCATTATTGGAATCATAGAAGCCAATTCCTGTTTGCAATCCAGCCCTTACCTGACTATTAAAATTTTCTCTGAATAGTTCAGATTCCACCATGGACTGTTACAACACTATTCCTTCATTCTTATAACCGCACTATTCCCTCTGTATTTAATTTCAGCATCGGCTTTCTGGTCGGGGTTTAATTCAGCGGGTTTGCCCTTCGTGATCCAGACTATCCTGAACTGCCTTTTCTTCAGCATTCCTTTGAATGATCCTTCCCTTTTGCCAATGATTAGTTCATGCTCCGATTCATGGTAACTGACCGGTATCCTGCTGAATGCTCCTTTTTCGTAATTGTAATTGGTATTCTCATCTTCATAAAGGCTGAATGATGCGTCCTTGCCGGTGTAGATGAACAGTGTAATTGGGTCGGCAGGTTTCTCGGCGCTGTATTGCAATTCGGGTCCGAAAGGAATGATCGAACCTTCCCTGATAAATACGGGCATTCTTTCATAAGGCGCGTCGGCGAGAATATGGCGGCCTCCTTGTTCATATCTTCCTGAATAAAAATCATACCAGCCCTGTCCCGACGGCAGGTATAGGTTCCTGTTATACGCTTCGAATTGATATACCGGGTTCACCAGGATGGAAGGCCCGAACATATATTGGTCGCCTATATTATTTACGGCTGCATCCTGTGGAAAATCCATCACCAGACCCCGCATGATGGTGTAATCATTCTGATTGGTCATGCCGGCCAGGGTATAGATATAGGGCATCAGCCGGTAGCGCAGCTTGTCGTAGAAAAGCATGCTTTGATAAGCTGGGTGATTGTCTGGTGCCGTGTTGAATATTTCACGGTAAGGATATTGGCCATGCACTCTGAACAATGGGCAGAATGCCCCGAACTGATACCAGCGTGTCATTTGTTCTCTCCATTCCTCCAAATCCTTGCCCTGCGCATTTTCAAAACGTCTTTCCACTGCAAAGCCTCCTATATCCATGGTCCAATATGGAATACCCGACATGGAAAAATTAATGCCGGCAGAGATCTGCGATTTCATGTCGGTCCACCTGGACGCGATATCGCCGCTCCAGATCGCGGCTGCATATCTTTGCGAACCGGCAAAGCCCGATCGCGTCAATAGAAAAACCCTTTGCCCGGGGCTGGTGCTTCGCTGTCCTTCATAAATACCGCGGGCGTTTTCTAATGGGTAAGCATTGAGCCACTGAGCTGCGGCACCTAATGCCGTTGGGGTCATCAAATCCTTTCTGACCTCGGGGTCAACATTGGATAATATGTCTGGTTCGCTGGCATCCATCCACCAGGCGTCAATTCCTTTCTTAAATAATTTTTCATTGATCAGGTTCCAGAATCCGTTCCTGGCGCCTCTGTTAAATGCGTCGTAGAAAGTGGAAACATATCCCTGGGCGATCCAATCTCTTTGGCGGTTGGCAATATTACGCTTGTACAACCAGCCTTTTTCGTCAAAGTTCTTATAGGCCGAGATTCCCTCATAAAATTTGGGCCATACAGAAATCATGAAACGGGCTTTGTATTTTTCATGCAGAACTTTGATCATACTGTCAGGATTGGGAAAGCGGCTCTCATCAAATTCCTGGCTGCCCCATTGATCCTGCTTCCAGTAATTCCAGTCCAATACAATATTGTCAATCGGGATCTTTCTTTTCCTGAATTCCGCCATGGTATTCAAAATCTCCTCCTGGGTTTTGTATCGTTCACGGCTTTGCCAGAATCCCATGGCCCAACGTGGCACCATAGTTGCTTTTCCTGTTAGCTCCCGGTATCCGGCAATCACTTCGTCAAGGTTGTTTCCATGAATAAAATAATAATCAAGCAGTTTTCCGGATTCCGACAGGAAGCTATAGCTGTTCTGATCCGCCACGGGTATGGGTTCCAGGCTTTTCAAAGACAGGTAAGATTCGCCTCCATCGGGCATCCATTCGATTTTGATGGGAATTTTTTTCGCTGAGTCCATTTGGATATTCAAAACGGCGGAGCCGGGATTCCATGCCTGCCTCCAACGGTCAAGCATCAAATAGCCATTGATCCACACTTTCACATATCCTGCATAGGTAAAACGCAATTTGTGCACGCCTGTCATTTCCGAGGCGATGGATCCTTCCCAGCGAACCAGCCCCGTTGAAGGTTTGAATTCCCTTGGCAAATGCCGCCTGGTATCACCGAGCCATTCATAATTAATAACAGACTCCGCCTTCACCAGGTCAACCTGTTCGGGTTTTTTCCTGTCATTGCTGTAAGATGCAGTCAGCCAGCCACGATCTCCCTCCTTCGAAAACAATCTCAAAGCGGAAAGAGGCCGGTAAGGCCGAACATCTCCCACATAGGTTAGCGAATTATTATCCCATAAAAGGCCATAATTCATACGCGATATCAGGAATGGAACGGCCACTTCGGTATTGTTTTGAAATAATCTTACCTGCTGGCCTTTGTAATTGAAAATATCGTCCTGGTGCTGGCCCAGTCCATAATAGGCATCACCGCCACTGGTCTCAAAAGTCTGCCTGATCTTGAATGATGGTGATCCGTCCGACACAGAGGGTTCAAAATGCAGTCCACCATACTTTCTTTCCTGCAGGATTAGATTACCTGAAGCATCAGCGAATGAAACTGCGCCTGTGGTTAGATCGACCGTGGCCGATATGGATGAGGTTGCAAGTGTTACAGTAGAGGTGTTGGATTGCGCAATGTTCCAGGATACCTGTTGGGCCGGCATTTCAACCCTCATGAGGCTTGGCGCTGGCTCTATCTTATTTTCAGGGCTGGCAATAACCCTTATGATTTCCGCCGATATCACTTTTAATTGCACCTGCCTGGGATTTCCTGAACCCTCC
>CALFNL010000446.1 GCA_937902875.1 uncultured Bacteroidota bacterium
ATAACGCATGTTTATTGCTTCGCGGTATTGAAAAAACTCAGATCCGTCGCGGTATGGTTCTTTGCAAACCAGGTTCTATCACTCCTCACACTGAATTCAAAGGTGAAGTTTATGTATTAAGCAAAGAAGAAGGTGGACGTCATACTCCATTCTTCCAGAAATATCGTCCTCAGTTCTATTTCCGTACTACTGACGTAACTGGTGAAGTTGAATTGCCAGCGGGTACCGAAATGATAATGCCTGGCGATAATACTTCACTCAAAGTGAAGTTGATTCAGCCGATTGCCATGGAAAAAGGTTTGAAATTCGCTATTCGCGAAGGCGGCCGTACTGTTGGCGCCGGTCAGGTAACTGAAATACTGAAATAAGCTTCTTCGCCAGGGTTTTAACTGGGCGAAAAGGCTTTGCAAGAGAATAATTTATATCTTTACAACAAGATACTAAAAGCTGTTCCGCCTGCATGCGGGATAGCTTTTGGTTTTCTAACAGGCATTGTTCTCAGGGCAGGAATTGCAATGGCAGTTTGAAAATGATATATCGAATAAGTTCTTTACGGGCATAGTTCAAAGGTAGAATAGAGGTCTCCAAAACCTTAGATCAGGGTTCGAATCCTTGTGCCCGTGCTGTTATATAGTTAAATAGAAATCAAATATTCAAGAGGTATGAACAAGATCACTTCGTACATCAAAGATTCCTACCGTGAAATGGTTGAAAAAGTTACCTGGCCCACCTGGCCGCAATTACAACAATCGACCATGATCGTTTTGGTGGCTACCCTGGTGATTACCGGCGTTGTCTGGGTGATGGACCTGGCAAGCAATTCAGTGCTAAAATTCGTTTATTCCTTATTCAAATGATAATGGAAACTGCAACAAATACACAGGAAACCAAATGGTACGTGCTGCGCGTAGTAAGCGGCAAAGAGAAAAAGGTAAAGGAATACCTCGATAAAGAAATTTCACGGAGCGATTGGGGCAAAGTGATCAAGCAGGTATTTCTGCCCGTGGAAAAAGTATATAAGGTACAGAATGGAAAGAAGGTTATGCGGGAAAGGAATTTCTACCCGGGCTACGTAATGATTGAAGTGGAACCCGGTAAATTGAATGATGAGATCATTTCAACCATCAAGAACACTACCAATGTGATTCATTTCCTCGGCAAAGAAAACCCGGTTGCCCTCAGGAAAGTGGAAGTGAATAAAATGCTGGGCAAGGTAGATGAAATGAGCGATGCCGGCGTTACCATGAGCGAGCCTTTCATTATTGGCGAGACTATTAAGATCATTGACGGCCCATTCAACGACTTTAACGGCGTAATTGAAGAGGTGAATGATGAAAAGAAAAAATTGAAAGTGAATGTGAAGATATTCGGCCGCGCGACACCTGTGGAACTCAATTATATGCAGGTGGAAAAAATATCATGATATTCAGTCCGCGGAAATAATTTGCCCCATCTCTCAAAGGATGGGGTTTTGTTTTGAGAGGCATGGCCTTCTGCATCATTTGTGAAGGATCTTATATATTTAATATATGAAAAGCGTTTCTATAAAGGATATTGCCAGAGAGGCCGGGGTTTCCACCACTACCGTTTCCTTTGTATTGAATGGAAAAGCAGAAGAGAAAAGGATTAGCCCTGATCTGAAGAATAAGATCCTTAAGCTGGCCCAAAGCCTGAATTATAAGCCCAACCAGCTCGCCAGGGGACTGAGAACCGGGAGTACTCAAACAGTGGCGCTGATCGTGGAAGATATTTCCAATATTTTCTTCGCTAATATATCCAAAGTGATCGAGGATGAACTGGACCGCTTCGGGTACAGATTGATGTATTGCAGCACGGAGAATAATGATAAGAAGGCCGTAGCCATCATGGAAATGTTGCTTCAGCGTCAAATTGATGGTTTCATAATCACACCCACAATAGGCATCAGAAAAATCCTGGAACAATTGGCAGCCAACCAGGCCGCCATGGTATTGATTGACCGATATTTTCCGGATTTGCCCATCAGTTATGTTGCGGTGGACAATTATGCGGGTGCCTTTCAATCGGTTGCCTTCATGATCAACCAGGGATATTCCAATATCGGAATTGTTACTATCGAGTACGAGCAAGTGCAGATGGAAAGGCGGTACCAGGGATATGAAGATGCCCTGAGAGCCCATGATATCCCAATAAAACCCAACCTTATCCAAAAGATTCCATTTGGATTGGCCGCGACGGATGCGGTAGAAGCCATTTCAAATTTCGTTAGCCGGGAACCTGCAATGAATGCCATTTTCTTTACCACAAATTACCTGGGCACCTATGGAATTGAAAGCCTGAAGCTACTCAGAAAAAATATCCCTTCGGATATGGCGGTGATAAGCTTTGATGACAGCGATTTGTTCAGGCTGAACTCTCCATCTATCACGGTAGTGCGTCAACCTTTTGAAGAAATTGGCCATAACGCTGTTAGAATAATATTGGACCAGCTATTGGGAAAGTCCCGCGAACTGCGGCAGGTCATCCTTAAGCCATCATTGATCGTAAGGGAATCCGTGAAGCAGCCCGTTCCCGGCTGAGGTTCCCACCACGCTGATTATCCTGTTCAAAATCTGCCGGGCCATCATGTATTAGCCAGTGCCAGCTCTTGAATGCATCGGGACATCAGGAATTGAACCCGAAATCAAGGCAGGCGGGAATAATTACAAGAATCAGGTCCGGTAGAAATTGAAATGAGGGGGTACACCATGAAAAAACGCGGCATCATAAAAGCCGCGTTTCAGAATATTATCTAATCAGTTTGCAGGATGTAAATAATTACATGCTGAATAATCCACCTCCCGACATATCATTGGAAGATGTGTCAGGTACTACCGGAACTGGTGGTGGAGCTACAGGAGCGGGAGCTGGTTTTTTGGCTGCCTTCTTTTTAGGAGCGGCTTTTTTGGCGGCCGGTTTTTTTGCAGCGGCTTTTTTCTTGGGAGCAGCTTTTCTTTTAGGAGCAGCTTTTCTTTTAGGAGCGGCTTTTCTTTTAGGAGCAGCTTTTCTTGCGGGTCTTTTGGCGGCCTTTTTAGCAGCTTTCTTTTTCTTTGGGGCGGCTTTTCTTGCAGCTTTCTTGGTAGCTTTTTTTACGGCTCTCTTAGCGCCTTTCTTTCTGGGAGCAGCTTTCTTAGAAGAGCTTTTTTTCTTTGCTTTGGCCATAGTTGTAGGAGTTTTTATTTGATTGACGAAGTGAATTTTAGATTCAGAAAATTAGGCAAAATATTTTAATACTAAAATATCCAATGATTTTTTATTTAAAAAAAGCAAAGATTGTTGCTGAATTCAATTGAAGCATGATCACAATTCTCGACCTTCAGTGGGGATGATGGGTATATGAAGGAGAAATACTTGCAGATAATTGCAATTCCATCAACCAAACTCCGGATAATGCCAAATATCAAGATTATTCAATGCATTGGGCAACATGAATTTTCCGGAATCAGGAATTTTCATGAGGCATGGGGCTTGACCAGGGAGATGGCATAGTCAGGATTGATTCTTTGCGATGATCCGGCTCAAAGCGCTCATCATCTATGTAAGGCTATTAAACGCATGGGTAAGTGTTGAATCCCTTTTATTACACCCATAGATTTTTTTGAAGAAATGTGTAAATACTCATTATTTATAATACCTTTGCAACCCCAAAAGTTCTTTTTCATACCTGGTTTAGTCTGTAGGATCCTCAATGGATACCGGGCTTGATTAGGTGCCTGTTCCAATCACAATGTGGCTGGAAGCAGTGAATTTGGGAGTTATCCGCCTGATGGTGGAGACGTTATCACCAAAAAAACAGAAAAATGGCAAAAGAGATTACCGGCTTCGTAAAGCTACAGGTAAAAGGCGGCCAGGCCAATCCTGCCCCTCCTGTAGGTCCTGCATTGGGTTCCAAGGGTATAAATATCATGGAATTCTGCAAACAATTCAACGCTCGTACGCAGGACAAAGTGGGAAAGGTTCTTCCCGTATTAATCACAGTTTTTTCCGACAAGTCTTTTGAATTCATCATTAAGACTCCTCCCGCATCTGTTCAGTTATTGGAAGCAGCGAAACTTCAAAGCGGCTCCAAAGAGTCGAACCGTAACAAGGTGGGCAAAGTGAACTGGAACCAGGTTGAGGCCATTGCAAAAGACAAGATGCCTGATCTGAATTGTTTTACCCTGGAAAGCGCCATGCGCATGGTTGCCGGTACTGCCCGCAGTATGGGGATCACTGTAGAAGGTAAAGCCCCCTGGGATAATTGATTGTTCACCAGTCCGGCATCATAGCGGGACCTCCAAAAACTGAATGAAAATGGGTATCACAAAAAAAAGAAAAGCTTCAGAAGCTAAAATAGATAAAAGGAAACAGTATTCACTCAAGGAAGCATCTACCCTTGTTAAAGAAGTGAATCTGACCAAATTCGATAGTTCCGTGGACCTGCATATCCGCTTGGGAGTGGATCCCAAAAAGGCCGACCAGGCCATTCGCGGAACTGTAAACCTGCCACATGGAACCGGCAAAACGAAAAAGGTGTTGGTGCTTTGTAATCCCGATAAGGAAACGGAAGCAAAAGCCGCGGGAGCGGATTATGTAGGACTTGATGAATTTATACAAAAGATTGAAGGCGGATGGGTGGATGTGGATGTGATTATAGCTACGCCTTCGGTTATGCCTAAGATTGGTAAGCTGGGAAAGATTCTTGGCCCCCGAAACCTGATGCCCAATCCAAAAACGGGTACGGTTACCAACGATGTGGCAGCTGCGGTAAATGAAGTAAAGGGTGGAAAGATCGCATTTAAGATAGATAAGGCAGGCATCATTCACGCCTCCATAGGCAGGATAAGCTTTGCACCCGAGAAAATAGCCGAGAACAGCCTCGAATTTATCAATGCGATTATCAAGGCAAAACCATCCACCGCAAAAGGAATCTATCTGAAAAGCGTATTCATGGCAAGCACCATGAGCCCGGGTATTACTATTGATACCAAGACATTAATGAACTAAATCGCCGGCATAGCCGAAATAAAACTTTTTTGTATGACAAAACAAGAAAAAAATGAAGTGATCGAACTGTTGAAAGACAAGTTTGCTCAGTATAATAATTTCTATGTAACAGACACTGAGTCTCTATCGGTGGACCAGGTTACAAAGCTGCGCCGCGCGTGTTTCGATAAACAGGTGGAGATGAAAGTAGCCAAGAACACGCTGATCAAAAAGGCATTGGAAGCCCTGGATAAGGATAAATATTCCGGTGTGTATGATTCTCTGCACAAAGTGACTGCTTTGCTGTTCTCAGAGAATCCCAAGAACCCCGCTTTGATCATCAGTTCATTCCGTAAAGGCAGCAATCTTGAAGTGCCGGTGCTCAAAGCCGCGTTTATTAACGGCGATGTATTCACGGGAGATAAGAATCTGAAGACCCTCACGCAGATCAAGACCAAGAATGAATTGATCGGCGATGTGATTGGATTGCTCCAATCCCCGGCCAAGAGAGTATTGGCTGCTTTGTTGAACCATGCCGAAAAGCAGGGAGCGGCTGCGGCGGAATAGGATCAACTAATTTCCGGCAGGTTCCGGAGCTTTGTTTGTAATCCCGAATCCGGACGCCAATTGTAAATGCAAACTACAATGGGCGATCCATTATAAAACCCAGGCCTGAGGGTCAATAAAGGCAAAATTTTTTTAAACCATCCAGCGGAGAATCCTTTTCAGAAGGAGACTATGAAGCCGGAAAAAATTTAAACTCATATGGCAGACGTAAAAGCATTAGCTGAACAATTGGTGGCCCTCACCGTAAAAGAAGTGCAGGAACTGGCCGACACACTAAAGGCAGATTATGGCATTGAACCCGCAGCCGCTGCAGTAGTGGTATCGGCAGGCGGAGATGGTGGAGCAGCAGCCAAAGTTGAAGAAAAGACGGCATTCAATGTAATATTGAAGGGGCCCGGCGCCAATAAACTGGCAATCGTAAAAATAGTGAAGGACCTTACCGGCCTTGGTCTTAAGGAAGCAAAAGACCTGGTTGACGGAGCTCCCAAGCCTATTAAAGAGGGCGTTTCCAAAGCCGAAGCAGACGAACTGGCAGCCAAGCTCAAAGATGCTGGCGCAGATGTTGAAGTTCAGTAATTTGACCTCAAAAAAATAACCCAGAAGCCGGCCGGTATGAGCCGGCTTTTTGGCTTTGATTATGAGCTTATTCTTACCAAAAAATATATTGAAATAATGTCAATATTTCTTACCTTTGCCATCCTTTAAATCATGCCTAATACAGTTTGGCGTTCCATTTTATTGATAAATGATTGATCCTGAATTTCTTCTATTTCTTCAGGGAGATAGAGGAGCAGGTCTTTTTGTGTCGTTGAACAACTAAAAGCGCTTTTACACTTATGTCTTCAACAAAAGTTGCTACAAACAAGAGAATTGATTTCGGAAAAATCAAACATTTAGCAGAAACTCCCGATCTCCTGGAAATTCAAATCCAGTCTTTTAAGGAGTTTTTCCAGTTGGAAACCACTCCCGACAAACGAAATATCGAGGGTCTGTTCAAAGTGTTCAAGGAGAACTTCCCGATCACTGACACCCGGAATATTTTCGTGTTGGAGTTCCTGGATTATTTCATTGATCCGCCACGTTACAGCATTGATGAATGTATGGAACGTGGTCTTACCTACGCGGTTCCACTGAAAGCTAAACTTCGTTTGAGCTGTAACGATGAGGAACACGTAGACTTTCAAACAATCGTACAGGATGTATTCCTGGGCAATATCCCTTACATGACCCCGAGAGGCACTTTTGTGATCAATGGGGCCGAGAGAGTGGTCGTTTCCCAGTTGCACCGTTCACCTGGTGTTTTCTTTGGCCAGTCCATTCACCCTAACGGCACTAAGATTTACAGCGCCCGCGTGATTCCTTTCAAAGGCGCATGGATGGAATTTGCCACAGACATCAACAATGTGATGTATGCCTATATCGACCGCAAGAAAAAATTCCCGGTAACCACCCTGTTACGTTCCATTGGATATGAAACCGACAAGGATATCCTGGAACTCTTTGGCATGGCCGATGAGGTGAAGGCAGAAAAGAAAGCATTGTCTCACTATCTCGGAAAGCGCCTGGCTGCCAGGGTTCTCAGAACCTGGGTAGAAGACTTTGTGGATGAGGATACGGGTGAAGTAGTGTCTATAGAGCGAAATGAAGTGGTTTTGGAAAGAGATACTGTTCTTGACGAAGAAGCCATCACCCTGATTGGGGAAATGGACGTAAAGAGCGTGTTCATACAGAAAGAAGAAGTGAGCGGCGACTATGCCATTATCTACAATACGCTAAACAAAGACTCCGCTAACTCCGAATTGGAAGCGGTTCAGCATATCTATCGCCAGTTGCGCGGCGCCGATGCTCCTGACAACGAAACCGCCAGAGGCATCATTGACAAATTATTTTTCTCCGACAAACGATACGACCTTGGCGAAGTGGGCCGCTATAAGATCAACCGCAAGCTCAACCTTAATCAGCCGCTCGACCAAAAAACACTAACCAAGGAAGATATCATAGAGATCATCAAATACCTTGTGCGTTTAACCAATGCCAAGGCTGAAATTGATGATATAGACCATCTCAGTAACCGTAGGGTGCGTACTGTAGGAGAACAGTTATATGCACAGTTTGGAGTGGGCCTTGCACGTATGGCAAGAACCATCCGCGAAAGGATGAACGTGCGGGACAATGAAGTGTTCACACCAGTTGACCTGATCAATGCGCGTACACTCTCTTCGGTAATTAATTCATTTTTTGGCACCTCTCAATTGTCGCAGTTCCTCGACCAGACCAATCCTTTGAGTGAGATCACGCACAAACGCCGTATCTCCGCGCTGGGACCCGGTGGACTGAGTCGCGAACGCGCTGGATTTGAAGTGCGAGACGTGCACTATAGCCATTACGGTCGCCTTTGCACCATCGAAACACCTGAAGGACCAAATATCGGACTGATCTCCACACTTTGCGTACACGCGAAGATCAATGAAATGGGCTTTATCGAAACGCCTTATCGCAAGGTGAACAACGGTAAGGTTGATATGAAGAAGCTGGCTTACCTGAGTGCGGAAGAAGAAGATACAGCCAAGATAGCTCAGGCGAATGCTCCGCTGGATGAAACCGGAAATTTTGTTGAAGAAAAAGTGAAATCACGCCAGACCGGTGATTTCCCGATCCTCGAAAAAACAGAAGTAGAATACATGGACGTTGCACCCAACCAGATTGTTGGATTGAGCGCTTCGCTGATTCCCTTCCTGGAGCACGACGATGCCAACCGCGCTTTGATGGGTTCAAACATGCAACGCCAGGCCGTACCGTTGATAGTTCCGGAAGTGCCATTTGTTGGTACCGGACTCGAAGGCAAAGCAGCCCGCGATGCAAGGATCCAGATACATTCAGAAGGAGAGGGAGTGGTGGAATTTGTGGATGCCAATGAGATCCATGTGCGCTATGAAAGGAACGAAAATCAGAAACTGGTGAGTTTCGAAGATGACCTGAGGATTTATAAGCTCACCAAATTCATGAAAACTAACCAGGAAACCTGTATTAACCTGCGTCCGGCCGTTAAGAAAGGCCAGCGCGTGAAGCTGGGTGATTTCCTCACCGAAGGCTATGCTACCAAGGATGGAGAACTGGCATTGGGTAGAAATCTCAAAGTGGCTTTCATGCCCTGGAAAGGATACAATTTTGAAGACGCCATCGTGATCAGTGAAAAAGTGGCTCGCGAAGACCTTTTTACTTCCATTCATATTTCTGAATACGAATTGGAAGTACGTGATACCAAATTGGGAGAAGAGGAATTGACACCAGATATTCCCAATGTATCTGAAGAAGCCACGAAGGACCTTGATCAGCATGGTATCATCCGTATTGGCGCCCAGGTAAAAGAAGGAGATATCCTCATCGGTAAGATCACGCCCAAGGGGGAAAGCGATCCTACGCCTGAGGAAAAATTGCTTCGTGCGATATTCGGCGACAAGGCCGGTGACGCAAAAGATGCTTCACTCAAGGCTCCCAGCGGAACCGAAGGCGTAGTTATCGGGAAGAAATTATTTCAGAGGGCCAAGAAAGACAAGAACGCCAAGGTGCGGGAAAAAGCCGCCATCGAAAAACTGGAAAAAATCCACGAGCAGAACGAGAAGGAATTGCTCGAGGTATTGATCAGCAAATTGCAGGTATTATTAAAGGATAAGAGTTCTGCAGGAGTCACCAATAATTTTGGTGAAATGCAGATAGGCAAGAGCGCCAAATTCACGGCGAAGAACCTGGCCACCCTGGACTACCAGAATATTAATCCCCTGGGATGGACCTCCGACCCCAAGACAGACGACCAGATCAATACCCTGCTGCATAACTATAATATTAAGTTCAATGAAGAATTAGGCAGGTATAAGAGGGAGAAATTCAATATTTCCATCGGGGATGAATTGCCCGCGGGCGTGTTGAAACTGGCCAAAGTTTATCTCGCTGTTAAGCGTAAGCTGAAAGTTGGAGATAAGATGGCAGGCCGCCACGGAAATAAAGGCATTGTAGCAAAAATTGTTCGTGCAGAAGACATGCCCTTTCTCGAAGACGGAACGCCGGTGGATATTGTGTTGAATCCGCTGGGCGTGCCAAGCCGTAT
This sequence comes from uncultured Bacteroidota bacterium, assembly GCA_937902875.1. Lineage (GTDB taxonomy): Bacteria > Bacteroidota > Bacteroidia > Chitinophagales > Chitinophagaceae > PSRI01. The sequence goes on from CALFNL010000446.1 coordinate 9,656, forward strand.
GAACCTGGGTCAGATTTATGAAACCGTATTGGGATGGGCCGCCGAAAAACTCGGGATAAAATTCTCGACGCCAATTTTCGACGGAGCTACCAAAGAGGAGATAGCGGATTATATCGATAAGGCTGAGTTGCCATCCTTCGGTCATACTTTCCTGAGTGATGGGGAAACCGGTGAACGCTTCCACCAAAAAGCAACGGTGGGGATCATTTACATGATCAAACTGCATCACATGGTGGATGACAAGATGCATGCCAGGAGCATCGGACCATACAGTCTCATCACGCAGCAGCCATTGGGTGGTAAAGCCCAGTTCGGCGGCCAGCGTTTTGGTGAAATGGAAGTATGGGCGCTGGAAGCCTATGGCGCCTCCAATATTTTGCAGGAATTGTTGACCCTGAAATCGGATGATATCATTGGCCGTGCAAAAACTTATGAAGCCATCGTGAAAGGTGATAATATCCCAAGGGCCGGCATACCTGAGTCCTTCAACGTTCTGGTGCATGAATTGAGGGGATTGGGTCTGGATTTGAAATTCGAATAACCGGACCATTCGCAAATGCGGCCAGAGCTAAGTTATTAATAAAAGATTCTTAAACGCCGATGGTTAAACCCTAAAGGCTAAAAGTAAAAAGTTCAGAATATGGCTATCAAAAAAGACAACCGCCCCAGGGCAACCTTCTCCAAGATCACTATCAGCCTTGCCTCACCCGATGCAATACTGGAAAGGTCTTATGGTGAAGTTTTGAAGCCTGAGACTATAAATTACCGCACCTATAAGCCGGAAAGAGACGGATTATTTTGCGAACGGATTTTCGGTCCGGTAAAGGACTATGAATGCGCCTGCGGAAAATACAAGCGTATCCGTTACAAGGGTATTGTTTGCGACCGCTGCGGCGTGGAAGTGACCGAAAAGAAAGTCCGCCGCGAACGCATGGGCCATATCAAACTCGTGGTTCCCGTGGTGCATATCTGGTATTTCAAGAGTCTGCCTAACAAGATAGGATACCTGCTGGGTGTCAGCTCCAAGAAAATGGAGAGCATTGTTTACTACGAAAGGTATGTGGTGATACAGCCAGGTGTGCGGGAAGACAAGAATCTGAAGATGGGCGACCTGCTCACGGAAGAAGAATATCTGGAAATTCTGGAAAATCTACCCAAAGACAATCAATACCTTCCTGATGAAGATCCGCAGAAATTCATCGCCAAGATGGGCGCGGAAGCGGTGCATGACATGCTGACCAGGATTGATCTTGACCAATTGAGTTATGACCTGCGTAATGCCGCCGCAACGGAAACATCCCAGCAACGCAAGGCAGACGCGCTGAAGCGCCTCAGTGTGGTGGAATCTTTCCGCGACGCTAATACCAGGATCGAAAACCATCCCGAATGGATGGTGATGCAATATATACCGGTAATCCCGCCTGAATTGCGCCCGCTGGTTCCCCTGGATGGCGGACGCTTTGCATCGTCTGACCTGAATGACCTTTACCGCAGGGTGATCATCAGGAATAACCGTTTGAAAAGACTGCTGGAGATCAAGGCACCCGAGGTGATCCTGCGAAATGAAAAGCGCATGCTGCAGGAAGCAATCGACTCCCTGTTCGACAATTCCAGGAAATCCAATGCCGTTAAGGCGGAGGGTGGCCGCGCCCTGAAATCGCTCAGTGACGTACTGAAGGGTAAGCAGGGACGTTTCCGCCAGAACCTGCTTGGAAAAAGAGTTGACTATTCCGGCCGTTCCGTGATAGTGGTGGGACCCGAGCTCAAATTGCACGAATGCGGTTTGCCAAAGGATATGGCCGCCGAATTGTTCAAGCCGTTTATCATTAGAAAATTAATCGAGAGAGGCATCGTAAAGACTGTGAAGAGCGCCAGAAAACTGGTGGATCGCAAGGAAGCCGTGGTTTGGGATATCCTCGAAAATATTCTCAAAGGCCATCCCGTGATGCTGAATCGTGCGCCTACGCTTCACCGTTTGTCTATTCAGGCTTTCCAGCCCAAACTGGTGGAAGGGAAGGCTATTCAATTGCATCCCCTGGTATGTTCGGCATTTAACGCTGACTTTGATGGAGACCAGATGGCAGTGCACGTGCCATTGAGCAGCGCAGCGATACTGGAAGCTCAATTACTGATGCTCTCCTCACACAATATCCTCAACCCTCAGAATGGAACGCCCATCACCCTGCCTTCACAAGACATGGTATTGGGACTCTACTATATCACCAAGGCTAAGAAATCCACGCCTACAGAAATTGTGAAGGGTGAAGGGAAGGCATTCTACAGTGCCGAAGAAGTGATCATTGCCTACAACGAAGGACAGATTGATCTCCATGCACCCATCAGGGTGAGAGCGACCGTGCGTAAAGACAATGGAGAACTGGAAAAGAAACTGATTGAGACTACTGTTGGCCGTGTGATCTTTAATCAATTCGTACCAGTTGAAGTGGGATTTGTGAATGCACTTCTCACGAAGAAATCACTCAGGGAAATAATTGGCGATATTATTAAGATCACCAACGTTCCCAAGACAGCTAAATTTTTAGATGATATCAAGCAGCTGGGATTCCGTATGGCATTCCGCGGTGGACTATCATTCAATATCAATGACCTTGTAATCCCCGCCATGAAGGAGGAACTGGTGGAAAATGCCGCCGGCGAAGTACAGGAAGTGTGGGATAACTACAATATGGGTCTTATTACCAATAACGAGCGTTATAACCAGATCATCGACATCTGGTCGCGTGTGGATACCCGTGTTACTGAAACGTTGATTCATGAAATGTCTTCAGATAAGCAGGGTTTCAACTCGGTTTACATGATGCTGGATTCGGGTGCGCGTGGTAGTAAGCAGCAGGTAAAACAATTGGCAGGGCTGAGAGGCCTGATGGCAAAACCCAGGAAAAGCGGATCCACAGGATCCGAGATCATTGAAAATCCAATTCTTTCCAATTTCAAGGATGGATTGAGCGTGTTGGAATATTTTATTTCCACCCACGGTGCCAGAAAGGGTCTTGCAGACACCGCCCTTAAAACAGCGGATGCCGGTTACCTCACGCGTCGTTTGGTTGACGTGGCACAGGACGTTGTGATCAATGATGAAGACTGTGGAACCCTTCGCGGAATTGCCACCAGTGCCCTGAAAGACAATGAAGACATTGTAGAACCTTTATATGACCGTAGGGTGGGTCGCTCCTCTTTGCATGACGTATATGATCCTCAAACGGATGATCTGATAGTGAGCGCCGGTGACCTGATTGATGAGGATGTTGCGAGGCGGATTGAAGACAGTGGTATTGAAACGGTGGAAATACGTTCCGTACTTACCTGCGAGAGTAAGCGCGGAGTCTGCGTAAAATGTTATGGTGTGAACCTGGCAACAGGTTATCTGGCTCAGAAAGGCGACGCAGTTGGTATCATAGCCGCCCAGTCCATTGGTGAGCCCGGTACCCAGTTGACCCTGCGTACCTTCCACGTGGGTGGTGTAGCCGGTTCCGCGGCCGTTGAATCGCAATTGATCGCCAAGTTTGATGGTACGGTGCAATTCGATGGATTGCGTTCCGTAGCCACCGAAAACAATGAAGGCAACAAGGTACAGATCGTAATCGGACGTACCGGGGAATTGCGTATCATGGATGTGAAGAATGACCGGCTGCTGATCACGAATAATATTCCTTATGGCGCAACTCTCATGGTGAAAGATGGCCAAAAAGTGAATAAAGGCGATGTGATCTGTACATGGGATCCGTTCAATAATGTTATCATTTCCGAGCAGGCCGGTTCGATTAAGTTCGAAAGTGTGATTGAAGGTATCACGTACAGGGAAGAGGCCGACGAGCAAACCGGACACCGTGAAAAGGTGGTAATAGAAACCAAAGACAAGACCAAGATACCGTCGGTGCTGGTTGAAGGCAAAGATCTCAAATCATATAATCTCCCCGTTGGATCACATATAGGTGTTGAAGAAGGTGAAACGGTAAGAGCAGGGCAGGTTTTGGTGAAGATACCCCGCGTACTGGGTAAGCTCCGTGACATTACGGGTGGTTTGCCGCGCGTTACTGAATTGTTTGAAGCGCGTAATCCAGGTAACCCCGCCATCGTTTCTGAAATAGACGGCGTGGTAATGTTTGGAGCCGTTAAACGCGGGAACCGCGAAATTGTAATTGAAGCAAAGGATGGCGTGGTAAAAAAATACCTGGTGCCGCTCACTCGCCAGATCCTGGTTCAGGATGGCGACTTTGTGAGAGCAGGTACGCCGCTTTCCGATGGCCAGACGGCTCCCGCCGATATCCTGAATATAAAGGGACCATTCGCGGTGCAGGAATATGTGGTGAATGAAATTCAGGAAGTATATCGTTTGCAGGGTGTAAGGATCAATGATAAACATATTGAAGTGATCGTTCGGCAGATGATGAAGAAAGTGGAAATCGTAGAGCCGGGAGACACCAAATTCCTGGAGGAAGACCTGGAAGACAGGTTTGAATTCAATGAAGAAAACGACTGGATATTTGACAAGAAAGTGGTAACGGATCCAGGAGAATCTGCCAAATTGAAGGCCGGCCAGATAGTGAGCCTGCGTGAAGTACGCGAAGAAAATTCCATACTTCGCAGGAACGACAAAAAACTGGTGGAATTCCGCGACGCCAAACCAGCCACTTCCAAACCCGTGTTGCTGGGAATTACCAAAGCATCTTTGGGTACGCATAGCTGGATCTCCGCGGCATCATTCCAGGAAACCACGAAAGTACTGAGCTCCGCAGCCATTCAGGGTAAAACCGACGAGATGACGGGATTGAAGGAAAACGTGATCACCGGCCATCCGATTCCGGCTGGTACGGGACTCCGTGAGTTCGACAATATGATAGTAGGCAGCAAGGAAGAATATGAATTGCTCCAGACTACCCGCGAGGCCATGAGCTTCGATGAAGAAGAATAAGGCAGTCTTGAACGAGGCAAATCAATAGTCGTTTTATGTAACGACGATATAACGATAAGGAGTAGAGCAATCTGCTCCTTTTTGTTGGGATTTGGTTGATTTATTTCATCTTACCAACTACCATAAACTCTGGCACCTGCCTGCTCAAGGGGGTTCTGTTAAGTGTTTACTAAAGTTCAAAACCAGCTCCTGAGTTCATTCACATAATTATCTAATTTGCAAAAAAGGATTCATGAGAAATTTTACTTCTGTTCTTTCTCTCTTTCTGGTTGTTGCGGTTGCAATCCTGTTTTACCTGCATTTTTCACATGCCCGTCAGGTAAGCAGCCTCGCGGCAGAATTGCATGCCAATGACACATCAAAGAACAAGCCCATTAGAATCGCCTATGTTGACCTGGACTCCATTGACGCGCAATTTGAATTCTACAAAGAAAAAATGGACCTGTTTGAAAAGAAGAAAGAGGGCATTGACAGGCAGTTGAATGGAGCCTATCAGCAGTTGGATTCCAGGAGGGTTGATTTCCTGAAGAAAGGCGATAAAATGACCCAGATAGAGGCCGAATCTTTCAAGAAAGATTATGATCAACAACTGCAGGTTCTGGAAGGACAGAGGCGCAAACTGGAGCAGGACGTATCGCAGGAGGCCATGGTGCTCAGGGATGAGATATTCAAGAAAATAAATGACTATCTAAGCATATACAGTAAAGAAAACGGGTACACTTATGTATTCTCATATTCTAAAAACGCCAATATTTTCCTTTACCAGGATCCCGTTTTTAATATCACCAATGAGGTGATTGCAGGATTGAATAAGATGTATAAACGAACAGGGGATAAAAAATAGCTTTTGTGTAATTGAATTTATTATCTTCAATTCCCGATCAATAGCCGATGATTTCGGTATGATCCGGGAATTTTTATTTTTATTCCATGAGCGATACCACCACCGGTTTTAAACCATCATTGGGACTGCTGGATGCTACCATGATCGTTGCGGGTTCCATGATAGGATCGGGTATTTTCATAGTGAGTGCCGACATCACCCGAAATGTTGGTTCTGCCGGATGGCTGATAGCCGTTTGGGTCATAACCGGATTTATGACCATTACCGCGGCAGTGAGTTATGGCGAACTCAGTGGCATGTTCCCCAGGGCCGGAGGGCAATATGTATATCTTAAAGAGGCCTATAATCCACTGGTAGGATTCTTATACGGGTGGAGTTTTTTTGCCGTCATACAAACAGGCACCATCGCCGCCGTTGCGGTGGCCTTCGCCAAATTCACCGGCTATTTTATTCCTGCCCTTGACCTGAAGTCGGAGAATATCCTTTTACAGATAGGCTTCTTTAAATTATACCCTGCGCAATTGCTGGCCATTGGAATCATAGCATTCCTAACCTTTGTGAATACAAGAGGCATCAAAGAAGGCAAGGTGATCCAGACCACTTTCACAATTTCCAAACTCCTCTCCCTATTAGGCCTCATACTCTTTGGTTTTCTCCTGGTTAAAATAAGCTACTGGAGTCAAAACTGGCAAACGGGTTTCCAGGCGATGCAGGATTTGGGAACTACCAGCGCAGTAGGTTCACTGCAGCCCACTGAATGGATTCATATTTCGGGCGTGACACTGATGGGAGCCATCGCGGCCGCCATGGTGGGTTCAGTATTCAGCAGCGATGCATGGAATAATGTGACCTTTATTGCGGGTGAAATCAAGAATCCCCAGCGCAATATCGGGCTGAGCCTGTTTTTGGGAACTCTCACGGTAACCATTATCTACATCCTGGCAAATTTCATGTACCTGTATGTGTTACCCATTAATCAGATAGCTTTTCCACAGGAAGACAGACTGGCTGTGGCAGCGGCCAGTGTGATATTCGGAAATGCAGGAAAGGCCATCATCGCCATACTCATTATGATATCCACCTTTGGTTGCATCAACGGATTGGTATTGGCAGGGGCAAGGGTTTATTATACGATGGCCCGTGACGGCTTGTTCTTCCAAAAAGCAGGCACACTGAATAACAATGCCGTTCCTCAATGGGCGCTGTGGACACAATTCATAGTGGCTTCATTGCTCTGCCTCAGCGGCAGGTATAATGACCTGCTCGACATGGTGTCCTTTGTGGTTGTGATATTTTATGTACTTACAATAACCGGCATTTTCATCTTGCGGAAGAAAAGCCCGGAGTTGAATAGGCCTTACAAAGCATTTGGATATCCGGTTCTGCCGTTTATATATGTCCTGATGGGCATTGCATTCTGCGTATTACTCATCATATACAAGCGCAATTATACCTGGCCGGGTCTGATCATTACTCTCGTGGGTATTCCATTGTACTATGTGGCATTGGCGGGTAAAAAGAAAAATCAAAATAACGAATCATAGATATGGCTGCTGTGGATTTTGACCAATTGTTTGAGCAGTTTAAGAAGATGAGAGTTGCCATAATCGGTGACGTGATGCTCGACACTTATATGTGGGGAAGGGTGGAACGCATATCTCCCGAGGCCCCCGTGCCTGTGGTGACACTTGAAAAAAAAGAATTCCGCATGGGCGGCGCCGGGAATGTGGCCCTGAATATCGCCTCACTCGGTTCAAACAGTTCAGTTCTTTCGGTGATGGGGAACGACGAAGATGGAGTTCTGTTGAAGAAAATGTTTGAAGAAAAAAATATCAATACCGAATTTCTGCTAACAAGTTCAAAGAGGATCACTACTAACAAGATCAGGGTGATTGGGCGCAACCAGCAGATGATGCGGCTTGATAGTGAAATCACAAAGGACCTGGGCTATGAAGATGAAAACCGCCTGGTACTCGCCGTACAGAATTTCATTGCTCAGGAAAAACCCGATGTAGTTATTTTCGAAGATTATAATAAAGGCGTACTCACGGAACTGGTAATCCGGAAAGTGATAGAACTATGCCGGCTGAACAATATTATTACGGCAGCAGATCCAAAGCGCAGGAATTTCTTTACCTATAAGGGTGTTACCATTTTCAAACCGAACCTCAAGGAAGTAAAGGAAGGGCTGAATATCATTACAGATGGACTGGATATCCCCTTTTTGGAAGGCATCCATACCTCGCTTTCGGATCAGTTGCACCAGGAGATTTCATTCATTACGCTCTCCGACCAGGGGGTATTTTATCAGCAGGGTAACCGGAAGCGGATCGTGCCTTCTCACCTGCGGAATATAGCCGATGTAAGTGGCGCGGGAGATACAGTAATAGCCGTTGCTTCCCTCGTTTACGCGGTAACCCGTGATGTGGATCTGATGGCTGAGATTGCAAATATTGCCGGCGGGCTGGTTTGCGAAGAAGTAGGTACCGTTGCAATCAGGAAAGATAAATTATTGATTGAATGTAAATCTCTTTTGAAATAGAAGAGCTCCCCCAAGCGGGCCAAGGCTGCTAAAGTGAGAAGCTCATGCAGTAATTTTCAATTTAGCTTTAAAGGGTAAATCAGTAATTTGCCCACAAATTTTCGGAATGAAAAAATACGCCATCATGATGGCGGGAGGGTCGGGCAGCCGGATGGGCGCTACGGTTCCCAAACAATTCCTCTTATTGCAGGGTAAACCTGTAATACAGCATAGCCTGGAGTCTTTCCTGCAGGCATTTCCCGATATACATTTCATTGCCGTTTTGCCTGCAGCCTACCTGCGCGAAGGAACAGATTTGCTGCAGAAAATGAACCTCGGCGCCCCACTTGAGATCATTACGGGAGGGGATACCAGATTCCAATCTGTGAAGCGCGGGCTTGAATTGGTGCGTGGAGACGCCATCATTTTTGTGCATGATGCGGTTCGTTGTCTGGTTACTCCTGATTTGATCGGGCGTTGCTATGACCAGGCATTGGTAAAAGGGAATGCCATACCTGCCATTGAAGTAAAAGACAGCGTGCGTTTGGTGAGAGATGGCAAGACTGAAGTACTCGACCGTGCCCAATTGAGAATCATTCAAACACCTCAAACATTTAGGAGTGAGATACTCTTGCCGGCATTCTTGCAGGAGTACCGGCACTCATTTACCGATGAAGCTACGGTGGTTGAATCGGCAGGCCATCCGGTTTTTCTGATTCAGGGTGAAGAAAGAAATATTAAGATCACCATGCCCATTGATATTTTGTTTGCCGAAAAAATACTGGAGCATGACCCGCTTGGATCACAGGAGAACAATATTCCACCGCATTTCACAGCAACATGATATACAGGCTAAAAAAGGCGATCCAAAAATTGTTTTTTTGTTACAAGGTGGCAGCGGATTTTCAAACCTTTTCAAAATTGCTGATCAATACTAAAAGATTTTGGTGGTTCCGGAATAAGAGAGAGAAAAGATGATCAATCGATTGTGAAATACAGGATAAGGCATCATGTTCAGAAGGCCAGCCTTGCGCGCGACCTGTACCTGAGAACTTATTCGGGCGATATCCCTGTTTTCTACGAAATTTTTTGGCACAAGGTGTATGCGTATTCTCCATTGTTGCGAACTGATATCAAATGTATTTTTGACCTGGGAGCCAATATTGGACTGGCTTCACTCTTTTTCTCCAATCAATATCACGATGCACTGATTTATGCCTTTGAGCCGGACTTTGATAATTTTGAGTTATTAAAATGCAACCTGGCGGCGGAAATTGCTAATGATAAAGTGATTGCCATAAATTCAGCCGTAGATTCTGCTCAATCTAAACTGTACCTGAAAAAACAGGGATTTGCATATAATGCGATTACTTCCACCGAAGGCGTGGGAGGAATTCCAATTCAGGCAATAGATCTGAATAAATTTTGCAGGCAGGAAGGGATCAGCAGCATAGACTTTCTAAAAGTGGATATAGAAGGTGCCGAAGAAAGACTCTTTAGGGAGAATTTGGAATGGCTTTCGATAGTAAAGTGGGTGGTAGTGGAGATTCATTCATCTCAAAGCCGCAAGATTTGTGAATCTGCATTATCGTCAGGAGGATTTTCGATATTGTCAGGCGAAGGCAATGTTGCGGCGGGCAATCTCATTTGGGCCCGTCATTTGTAATAATAGGCTAAGCGAAATGAGTTTTTATTGTTTGAATAATTTCAATGGCCAGGGCAGCCTGTTTTGCATTAAATGAGGGAAGCACACCTCAAAAGCGCCAAACTGCCGGTCGAAAAATGCAATCCCCTGCAGGTCGGAACCTTCAAAGAGGAAATCTTTTTTCATATTACAATTATTCTTAAGTGCCGCGTCAGTTAAAAGGTAAAAAGCTCCCAGCGCCTTTCCTTTGCCGGTACTCCCACCCAGCACTGAATAGATATACCTGGAATCAGAAAATAACAGATAGACTGCTAAAATTTCTCCTTCGGGTGATATAGCCCGATAGCATTGAATATGTTTGCCACCTTCTTTTGATCTGCACAAATTGATCAAACGGTCATAATCCCGTCTTGAAAGATGGGGATGCCGATGCGAATAATGTTCATAATAAAAATCAACAATGGCTTCGGGCCCGGCTTCTTTTTGCACACTGATACCATGATTTGTGGCCTTTCGAATCATCCGTTTTGCCAATCTCTTATAGCCATTTTGAACCTGCTCATATCCGGAAAGCGGAAGGAGCAGATTTTGTCTCTTTCTTACTGTGAAAGATTGATCAATGAAATTTAGAATTTCGTTATTCCCTTCATTCAGGGCAATATCAATGTAAAGGAATTTAGAGGGAATATTGGCGAGGAATGATTTATAAATTCCAGGGTGCGAAATATTTCCAAAAACCCCGAGCCTGGCTGCAAAAGGTGGTTGATACAGATAATGAATGAAGAATTTTTTGTTCCATGTGAGGGGCATTACAATTTCGTAATCATTCCACACGAGGGCCGCCCAATGTTTGCTCAGGCTGTCCAGAACAAAGCTTTTTGCATAAATCAATCCATTAGGCGCCCGATCGATGCATTGATCCCATTTTTCAATATCAATCTCATTCCGTTCCAGATATCTTATATTGTTGTGTTCCACTGGCATGAATATGTGTTACAATGAAATAAAGCTCATCATTTTCTTATAATTGATATTTTGGATATCGATGCTAAAGGAAATTCTTTGCCAGAAATTATTATTGGGAGTTGATTTGAAATAGTCTCTGTATTGTTTGCTATATAAAAGTGGCACATAGATATTAATAAGATCCTGAAGGAGGGATACCTGCAAGCCGGCATCAAAGAGGAATTTAGGCGTGGTGGAATTCTTTTTCCAAACGTCGCTGTAGGTTCCCAAGTCCGCAAAAATCCTTATTGGAACCCTAACCGGCAGCAGGCTAATTGGATTTACGCGGTCGGGAATATCGGAAGTAAAATTCAGGGCCGTGAGCCAGTTATCTGTCTTGCCAATTTTGGAACTGAGCAGATCCGTCCTCACTTTGAAGGCTCCATCCCTCATCATGATTTGTTGGGAAAGGAAACCCTGGTATTCATTGCGTCCTAAGAAATAATTGCTGTATGTATAGTCTTCATAGCCCTTCGGTCCGGTCATGTTGAGCTGGTAGTTTTCCGTTTTGAATTGTTTTTGGGCGGTCTTACCACCGGGGTAGAAGAATTTACCCGCGAACCATCTGAGGTTCAATCCTCCTTTATCTGCGTAGTTGAAAAAATAATTACCTGTAAACAGAGCCTTGCCATAGTCATCACTCACTTCAAATTGCATCTCCCAATGATAAGGGTAAAGAGCCCTGCTGTTATCACCAACAAAGCGCAGTTGGCTGATATTACTGTTCTTTTTTTGTTTAGAATAAGAGTCTGTGTTTGTTAAAGGGTCTGTGAAGAAATGTAATTCGTCTTCACTGAGGAACCAGGATCGAAACTGCATGAATCGCTTCAAATGGCTGCGCGGGTTGGGGTTCTTGAATTCCAGCCTTAATTCCGGAACGAATTTAGTGAATCCCAGGTTCGTTCTTTTGCCCATAGAATCCGTGAAATCATTTTGGGTGAATTTTTCAAAACTGGCGCCCACTTCAACTTTCTGCAGAATATAGCGGGGATACCAGCTGTAGGTGGCCCTTCCGATTCCATTGAACTCCCTGCTACGGGTAGCATAAAGCGGTATCGCAATGAATTGAAGGCGGGTGAAGGGGAGATTATAATTATGGATAGCAGCGCCGATCATGGGGCCGTCATATTTATTAATGCCGATCATCGGTGCCAGGCTGATATAGTGAAATTTATTTTCAGGGTCGGCATTCATCAGCCAGGAAAAACGTACCTTTTTCTTTCCGCCGGCGAGCAGGGTTCCTGTAGTATCCAGCAATTGAAAAAGGCTATCCAGGTTAGTCTTATCAAATGCAGAAACCACTGCCTTGAAGTCTTCGGGATAGGGATGCCTGAATTGCCAGAGGCGAAAATATTCACGCATACAGGAATCAAAATTTGATTCGCCGATTTGTTTGGCGAGAAGCTTCATCCATTCTGCTGTTTTATGGTAAACTACCATATAGTAGTTGAGCGCGGAATAAGCGGTAGCAGGTTCGTTTATGGGCTGGTCTCTCTTTACAGAAGCAATCGTTTCAAACAGTATCCTTTCAAAATCGTATTCTGAAAATCGGCCGGCAGGGCCCAGACTTATTTTCTTGTTGTTTTTATATTTTTCCCGGATATAGCGGTAGTCGTAGTAGGTATTCATTCCTTCATCCATCCAGGGATGATCTCTTTCATTGGAGGCGAGCGAAGCGTAAAACCAATTATGGCCTATTTCATGTGCTATGGTTTCGTCAAGTGTTTGTTCATCGGGCAATGCCGAGATCACCGTGATAGTAGGATATTCCATGCCACCGGGCAATGGCAGCGGAGCCTGTACAACACTAACAACATTAAATGGATATTCGCCAATCCAGGAAGAACGCGTTCTAATTGCATCTTTCATAAAGGAGATGCTGGGTTTCCATATTTCCATTTCCTTTGGCTGAAAAAATGAATACAGGTCAATGATCCTGGCCGATTGCAATTGAAGGGTATCGTGTTTCACGATGAATGTTTTGTCGGCAAACCAGGCAAAATCATGAATTCTTTCCTGTTTATATATCAGTGTCTTCAAACCCGCAGATGATATAGTTCGATGAAGAGAATCCTGCCTCACTGATTTCATTCCCTGGCCGGGACGAGCCGGCGCTGGCTTATCCGGGGGTTTCCCTTCTTTCAGGATGGGTTTACCCTGCCTGTTCCCTGTTTCTTTAACAACTTTGGGTATCAGGTTCTTTTTCAATTTTTCAAGCTGTGCCGGGGAGTACGATGATGCCGCCTTATTCAGCAACCATGCTTTTTCATCTTCATTCTGTAATTCACCCGTTGCTGCCACAACATAATTTTCGGGCAATGTAATGGTCACTTCATAGTTGCCGAACTCGCTGTAAAATTCTCCCTGGTCCAGATATGGCATGGGATGCCAACCCCTGCTATCATAGACCGCTGGTTTGGGATACCATTGTGTGACCTGGTATGACTGCCCCAGGTGTCCGCCACGCGAAAAATTATAGGGAAGTTTTACATGAAAAGGAGTGCTGATCAGGATAGTTCCTCCGGGCCCCAGGGGTGTTGGTAATACCAGCTTCACAATGTCCTGGAAAGAGGGATGGTCTTCCAGTTTTGCTGTTATGTTGTCAACTCTGAAGTCCAGACGATTGATATAACCTCTGTCATCCCTCGATGAGAAATAGAAATCTGTTCTTCCATTTTCAAGCAATTGATCGCTAAAGGCCGTCTTGTCATTTTTATACGCATTGGGCCATAGGTGGAACCAGATATAGAGTAGAGTGTCAGGTGAATGGTTAATGTATTCTATCTTTTCGAATCCATCCAGACTGTTTTCCACATCGTTCAGCTTCACATTGATCTTGTAGTTCACCTGCTGTTGCCAGTAACTGGTCTGGCACCAGCATACCGAAACCAGGGTGAGCATTACCGATAAAGAAACCAGGAATTTCACTAAACATGATCGTTTGTTCAAAAATAGCTGAAAAACGCCAACTCTCATTCATGGAAGTGACTGGTAGAATGGATGGTATCGGTAAAGTATAGTATTTGAAGGATCGGTGCAATGTAAGACTGATCGGATTCTCCTGGAATTTTACCGCCCTTTTCCCAGTAGCATGGTACGCAGTGTGTGGATCATGATTTTGAAATCGAGAGCCAGGGATAAATTTTCGAGATACACAAGGTCGTATTGCATTCTTTCGATCATTTCATCCACATTGCCTGCATAGCCAAATTTTACCATCCCCCAACTGGTAATACCAGGTTTTACTTTCAGGAGATAATTAAAATATGAATTCCTGCTATTGATTTGCTCGATATAAAATTTCCTTTCCGGCCTCGGGCCTACAAGGCTCATTTCGCCTTTGAGTACGTTCCAAAGTTGGGGTAGTTCATCAATCCTCCACTTGCGCATGGTTTTTCCCCAGCGGGTGATGCGCGGATCATTCTCCGACGATAGCGCCGGCCCTTCTTTTTCCGCATCCACCACCATGGAACGGAATTTGTATATCCGGAATGGTTTGCCTTTATAACCTATGCGTTCCTGTGAGAAAATGACTGGCCCCGGCGATGATATTCTAACCCGGATTGCAATGTACAGCATTAGTGGCGCGAGCAGCACCATGCCCCACAAAGACAAGACAATGTCCAGCGCTCTCTTGAATGGGATTTGCCATTCAGGCATCAATCCGGTCTTGATGTCTATCAGAAGGGCATCCAGTACATTGCTGGTTCTTACGGAACCCGAAATGATATCCAGGGTTTTGGGTGCGATCTTGATTTCCACATCTTTTTCACTCAGGCGTTTGATAATGTCTTCTGTGCTCTTTGAATGAAAATCATCCAGTGCAACAATTACAAGATCGGGATTGAACTTGTCCATCACCAGCTCCAGCGCTTCCGGTGAGCCTAAATGGGGAAGTTCGTGATGCAAACCATCATCGCTAATTGAAGCGGTAGCAATAAACCCGGTGAATTTATAGCCCAACCACGCTTCATGCTTGCGGATTTCCCTGAATATTTTCAATGCGGTGGGATTGTTGCCGATGATGATTGCGTTGAACCACAGTCTCCCCTTTACCAACTGATTTTTTACGATGGTCAGCATCAACAGCCTGCCTGCCCAGATTAGCAGAAAGTGCAATGAGAGGAGTATCAGGAAAGCACGATAATAGTATACATAGTTGCTCTTGACATCATCCAGAATGATCGTAAAAAAAATTATCACTGATCCAATCAATGTCACTACAAAAGTGCTGCCCAATTCAAAGACTCTTGATTTTTTATACAGTGACTGATGGTAGGTTCCCGCCAGGGTAAAGAGCAAAAGCCAACCCAGTGGAATAAAGACCACACCGAGCCAGAATGGGGTATCGTGCTGCCAGCTCAATCCGGAATTCCAATGTTCTCCCAGCAGGAGCTTCCTGATATGATAGAAAAGAATCCACGAGATGGTGGCCGAAAAGTAGTCGGTTAGTACATACCATTTGATATGGATCCGGTGGTAAACCTTCATGGTTGGATTGGTCGGTTGAAGCTACTGCAAAACAAAATTTGCAGCTTGAATTTTTTGCAGGATCTGATGAGCTACATCCATGGCCATCAACCCATCCACAACGGTAACGGGAGTGGGCTTATTGTCCAGAATCGCGTTCCTGAATGCTTCCAGTTCAAGTTTGATGGCATTGGCTTCCGGGATATCGGGATTGGCAATGACAATGCTTTTCTTGCCATGAGGCGTGTCGATTTCAAAACTGAATACATCCTTGTCATTGTCAGATTTCAACCTGATTATCTCTGTTTTCTTTTCAAGGAAATCAATTCCGATATAAGAATCCTTCTGGAAGAAACGCATCTTGCGCATTTTTTTCATGGAAATTCTGCTGGAAGTGAGGTT
>CALFNL010000447.1 GCA_937902875.1 uncultured Bacteroidota bacterium
TAATTCCATTCACTTGTCTGACCAAATTCATCACCCATGAATAAGAGTTTACCACCTGGATGAGTAAACATATACGTGTAGAGTAGCCTTAGGTTTGCAAATTTCTGCCAAAAATCACCCGGCATTTTGTAAATCATGGGGCTCTTTCCATGAACCACTTCATCATGGCTTAGGGGAAGCATGAAATTTTCATCGTAGAAATACATCATGCTAAATGAGAATTTATCCTGGTGATATTGACGGAAGGCAGTGTCCATTTTGAAAAAGTCGAGGGTATCGTGCATCCAGCCCATCATCCATTTCATGCCGAATCCGAGTCCGTCGGCAAAAGTAGGTTTGCTTACGCCGGGCCAATCGGTTGCTTCTTCGGCGATGGTCTGCACGTCTGGGAAATCGCGGTAGATTGTTTCATTGAGATCCTTGATGAATGCAATGGCTTCCAGGTTGCCATCCCCACCGTATTCATTAGGCTCCCATTGTCCGGTCTGCCTGGAATAATTCAATTTTAGAATAGAACTCACTGCGTCAACCCTGATGCCGTCAATATGATAGTCCTTAAACCAATAATGAGCGCTGCTGATCAGGAATGACTTCACTTCCCCCCTTCTGTAATTGAAAATATAGCTATTCCAGTCGGGATGAAATCCCTTTCGCATATCTGCATACTCATAGGTATGTGTTCCATCGAACATATATAATCCGTGAGCGTCGTAGGGAAAATGTGATGGCACCCAATCCAGCACCACTCCTATTCCTTCGCGGTGCAGTTCATTTACCAGATCCATGAAGCCCTGCGGATTCCCGAAGCGCGCCGTAGGAGCAAAATATCCGGTTCCCTGGTAACCCCAGCTTCCATCGAAAGGATGTTCCATTATGGGCATGAATTCAACATGCGTGAAGCCCATTTCTTTAACATAAGGCACCAGTCTGTCTTTAATCTGTTCGTAGGTGTTGTAGCTCTCTTCGTCATTCTTGTTGGGCCGCATCCAGCTTGCCAGGTGCACTTCATACACGCTCCAGGGGGCTTCCAGCGAATTATTTTCCTTTCTCAGGTTCATCCATTCCTGGTCTTTCCACTGGTAATCCAGTTTCCAGGTGATGGAGGCCGTATTCGGGCGCCTTTCCCAGAACCAGGCAAATGGGTCGCCCTTGTCTATTTTGACGCCTTCGAATCCATGAATATGATATTTGTAAACTTCACCCATTTCAATTGCTGGGATGAAGCCTTCCCAAATTCCTGATTTTTCCAGCCGCACATAGAGAGGATGAGCAGAAGGATCCCAATCATTGAAATTGCCTATCACTGAAATATAGCTGGCATTAGGAGCCCAGACTGCAAAATAAAATCCTTTACGGCCGAGCACTTCTATTTCTCTTGAGCCAAATAAATTGTACAACGTGTAATGCGTTCCATTCTGAAAATTCCTAATATCTTCTTCAGTGAACAGGGAGTAATTCCAAACGGCTTTGTTACTGTCAACAAAATGAATGTCTTCATACCTCGTGTCCGATCCAGCTTTATTACCGTTTGAATTTTGAATTTTCCGCCCAGGCTTTTTTTTCGGCTCATTTGTGGAATTTTCTGAAGATTGCATCATAACCAGGTATTAGCGTGAGAACCAGGATTGGTTTAACGTAAAATTAAGAGTTACAATGGTTAGATTCCTTCTTTTTTCTCCGATCTTAGAATACCATTCAAATTCTTTTAAACCCAAAGCATACCAAGGCTAACCCAATGAGACAACTGACTGCTATTATTGGCTTCCTTCTCTTTATGGCGTATGGAGAAATTTCCCAAGCCCAGCAAGCCTCCATCAGAGGAGTAATCACAGATACCTCAAATCAGAAAAAATTAGAAAATGCCGTCATTTCTTTACTAAAGAAATCAGACTCGGTACTCGTAACCTTTACAAGGAGTAATAAAGACGGGGCATTCATATTAGAAAAATTGCCAGCGGGGGAATTTGTGATGCTGATATCTTATCCTTCCTTTGCCGATTTCGTGGATCCCATTAAGCTGGAGCCTAATTCTGCGCTAGAGATCGGGGATATTAATCTTACATTGAAAAGTGTATTGCTGAAGGAGATCGTCATCAGGCAAAATGCAACCATGAGATTGAGGGGAGATACTGTGGAATACAGCGCGGATAGTTTTAATGTGAGACCTGGCGCCACTGTTGAAGACCTCCTTAAGAAGATGCCGGGGATACAGGTAGATAAGGATGGTAAAATAACAGCCCAGGGTACAAATGTTGAAAAAGTTTTGGTTGACGGAGAAGAGTTTTTTGGAGATGACCCTACCGTGGCTACGAGGAATCTCCAGGCCGATGCCATCGATAAGGTGCAGGTATTTGATAAAAAAAGCGATCAGGCTGCCTTTACGGGTATTGATGACGGTCAGTCAAAAAAGACCATTAACCTGAAGCTGAAGGAGGATAAGAAAAAAGGCTATTTCGGAAAACTGGAACTTGGTGGAGGACTAAATGACCGTTGGAATAATAGCGCCATGTTCAACCGATTCAGGGCCAAGAAGAAATTGTCAATTTATGGCATCGCCAGCAGTACGGGAAAGACCGGCCTGAACTGGGAAGAAAGGAATACCTATGGCAGCGGAAATGATAATATGGAATACAATGACGATTTTGGAGGATTCATGTTCTATGGCGGAGGAGATGAGTTCAACAATTCAAATTACTATGGGGAGGGTTTGCCCAGAAGCTGGGCTACGGGTATCAATTACTCTAACAAATTTGACGCTGACAGGCAAAACTTCAATGGCAGCTATCGTTTCAATAAATTGAATTCAGAAGGCCTCGGAAATACGATTTCCCAATCGATTTCCCCCGATACCGTTTTTTACAATACCGAGGGACGGAGAACTTTTAACAGCCGCAACAGACATTCGGTTAATGGTACCTATGAGTGGAATATTGACAGTGCTACTTCTCTCAAAATAATCGCCAGCGGGTACCTTGGCAAGCAAAGCACTTTTTCTGATTATCATAATGAATCCCTGAATGAGTTTGGTGATACGGTACTCAAGAGTGTCCGGCAGACCAGTGCCGATGGAGATAATAGTAACCTGAAATTGAACGCACTGCTTCGCCATAAGTTCAAAAAAACAGGCAGAACGATTTCATTAAGCCTGGACCAGCAATTCAATAACAGTAGTTCAGACGGTTTTTTGTATGCGCTTGTGTCAACCTACGGCAAATTGGGCCTGCCGGAAGACAGCACCACCAATCAATTGAAACAAATCAGTCAGCAGGTGAGTACCTTCAACACCAGGCTGGTGTACACAGAGCCGCTGGCTAAAAAAATATTCCTGGAACTTAATTATTCAATTCGAAGTAATAGTAGCGATGCTGAGCGACTTTCATATAACCAGTCTGGCTCCGGCAAATTTGACGACCTTGACTCAACCTTCAGCAACCATTATAAATTCGATGTGTTGAGTAATACAACCGGAGCGGCATTCAAATACAATGGGAAGAAATTTACCGGTTCAATTGGCTCCGACATTTCTTTTCAAAGATTCAATCAGAAGGATCAGTTGAATGACACGGCGCTCGTAAGGAACTATACCAATTTTTTTCCAAGAGCGAATATCGTTTATAAATTCAGCAGCAATGGAAGGGTGTCACTGAATTATAACGGAAGTTCCAGGCAGCCATCCATTCAGCAGATTCAGCCTGTGGCTGATAATACCAACCCGCTTGCCATAACCATCGGCAATCCATTACTGAAGCAGGAATTCAGACATAATTTCAATTTCAATTTCAATTCATTCAAGGTGCTGAGTGAACGCGGTATTTATATTTATGGCAGTTTTTCCACCACTTCCAACGCCATTGTACAAAGCACCCGCATAGATACCAGCGGTAAAATGATCTATCAGTATATCAATACCAATGGCAATTTCAATACCTGGTCTGGTGGCGGATACGGGATGAAGCTCAAGAAGTGGGACCTGAGGATTAATGGCGGTTTTGGATTCAACGCATCAAAATATACAACTATCGTAAACGGTGAAAAAAACGTTACGAATAATTATCAACCCCAGATCAATTTCAACATGGGGAAATTCAAAGATAAAAAGTACGAGATATGGTATAATGGCAGTTTCGGATATAATTTTTCCCGTCAGTCCATAAGAACCGACCTGAAGACCACTTATTGGACCCAGGATCATAACCTGAATGTGAACGTTCAGCTACCTCACAAGTTTGAGATCAACACAGAAATTGAATATAATCTCAGGCAAAAAACGGTGGTATTCGACCAAAATAATAATGTGTTTCTCTGGAATGGATATATCGGTAGAAAATTCCTCAAAAACGACAAAGGCATGATCCGGATATCTGCCTATGATATCCTGAATCAGAATAAGGGATACAACAGGGTGATCAATACCAATGTGCTCAGGGAGGATACTTACCAAACCCTGACCAGGTATTTCCTACTGAGTTTTGTGTGGAATTTTTCAAAGACTCCCGCCGGAAGCACTAATCCTTAAAATTACTTACAATGAAATCATTGCTGATCATATTCCCCATGTTATTACTGGTTTCCCTTACCCGGGCCCAGGAAACTTTTATACTGAAAGGCAAGATAGAATTTGAAAAGAAAATTAATTTTCATAAGGCTTTAGATGGATTGTCAGACAATGATTTTGATAATTCATGGATTCAGAGCATGAAGAAAAATTTCCCGGCCACGATCACTACCTATTTCAATTTGTATTTCGATCATGGCAAAACCCTTTATAAACCAGGCAGAGAAGTTCCCTCTCCTTCACCTCCGGTTCCGGAATGGCTCGTTGGTCCTGCAGTTGACAATATTGTATTTACAGACCTTGAAAAAAAGGAAAATATCGGATTGAAACATGTTTTTGAGAACACTTACCGGGTAGAAGACAGTGTGCGGAATATTGAATGGAGGATCACCATGGACTCCAGGACCATTGCAGGATTCAGTTGCCGCAAGGCCGTTGGAAGGATCATGGACTCGGTTTATGTGATAGCCTTTTATACTGATCAAATTGTTCCCAATGGAGGCCCGGAATCATTCAGTGGTTTACCGGGAATGATTTTGGGAGTGGCCATACCGCGCATCAATACCACCTGGTTTGCCACCAAACTGGAACTGGTTCCTGTGAAACCCGAAGACCTCATGCCTCCAAAGAAAGGAAAGAAAGTGACGGTGAAGGAATTACTGGAACAATTGAAGGGCCCCATGAAAGACTGGGGCAAAATGGGCCAGCGGAATATCTGGAGTATCATGATATGAACACTCACTTTTCCTTATTCAATCGATCAAAATTTAGTGATTGAGTGCCTGACTACGGAATTGCAGTTTACTTCAGTTCCAGCACCAGCAGATACCTTGGCCCAATGGTTAGGTTTGGCTGGAGTGGAAAGGAATTTCCCGTTGCCACATCCACGGCGGCATTGAAGTTCTTAATCCTTTCAAAAAACCGGGATAGCTGAATGGTCGCTTCAGAATTATTGCTGTTCAAAATGCACATGACCGTTTTTTGATTGTACCTGAATTATACATATACTCCGTTCAGCGAT
>CALFNL010000448.1 GCA_937902875.1 uncultured Bacteroidota bacterium
AATGCATAGAAAGGCACCACGGCCAGTTTCGCAGCATGGAGGAGATAAGACGTAACATTGTTTTGTTTTTCCAAAATCACGCCTTCCGGTGTTTTCATTCCGCAGGCATTTACTTGTATTGTGAGATATATTCCGGCCTCGGGCGCAACCGCATTTACCGGCAGACCTTCTGCTTTCAATTGCATCAATCCTTCATAAATCCTGCGCAGACGTTCCTCCAGTTCAGATTTGAAATGTTCGAGGTATTGATCAATGGCTTCGGATTGCAATAGGAATTTTGCGACAGCCTTTTGTTCCGCCATGGGAGCCCAGGCACCCAGATGCGAAAGTATGGCCTTCATCTTACTGATGATGGGAGCGGGACCGAAGGCCCAGCCGACCCTGAGGCCAGTGGAAGCAAAACATTTGCTAATGGCATCAATGAAAATCGTGTATTCTTTCATGTTAGTACGAAGGCTCACAGGGTTGTAATGCCTGATTTCTCCAAGTGTCAGGAGCCAGTACATCTGGTCGTACATAACATAGAGTTTTTTATCATTTGGGGCTCGGCTTGCATTTTCTTCCAATACCAAATCGCAGATCTTTTCGAATTCGGTTTTATTCAGTGTTGTTCCCGTAGGATTCTGAGGGGAGCAAAGTGCCAGAATTCGTGCACCCCTGAGATGCGGCCTTATGTCATCCGCGGTGGGCATGAAATTATTTTCAGGTCTCGTTTCCACAACACAATGTTCGCCGGCAACCAGGTGTGTATAATGGTTATTGTTCCAGGAAGGTACCGCGTATATTACTTTGTCGCCCTTGTCTGCAAGTGCCCGAAACAGGGAATAGATCAAGGGACGGCCTCCGGAAGCCACCAGCAATTCCTGGGAATTGTATTCGAGCGCTTCCCGCTCTTTCAGGAAAGTTGAAATGGATTCTCTCAGGTCAAGGTTCCCTTCCGCGGCCGGATAATTGGTAAAATGTTGCCGGTAAGCTTCCACGATCTCGTCTTCAAGTTGTTTGGGAATGGGAAAGATTTTCGGATCGAAATCTCCAACGGTAAAATTGTAGATCTTCTCACCCTTCCTGATCTTTTCCCTGATTTCTCCGGCCAATTTCACTATTTCCGAACCAACCAGCGTTTCAGCTAACACTGATAGCCTCGGCTGATTCGCCGCGGCCGAAGTGGATAATATGGCTTCGTTCTCCGTTAGATTTTGCATCTTTCAAAGTTCGTGCAATGCCGGCAAGATGCCAACTTATTTTGACAAGTGGATGACGCGATAATTTAAAGAAACATTCATGCAGCATCACCACGAACACTGAATCTCGATAGACCGGCAGTCTGAATTATATCAGAAGGCAACTGATTTATTGGCTTCTAATTTTTTTCTGTGTGCGTTCAGGATCTTAGCACTTATAATTCCAATAGTTACACCAGGCAGAATCCATAATATCCAGGTCATGGATCCGATGTTGAAATTTACTACGATGAATGCCGTTACCGTCGCTGCAAAAGCGGCCCCCATCCTGGCCCCATGTTTAAACAACCAATATTGCTTCTCCGTTGGAGCAACGAAAAAGCTTCTCAGGTCAGTATATCCGCTAAAGGCACAAAATATCCCGAATGCCAGAGGAACAGTTCCCCACATTCCTCGTTGTGTAAACCAGGTATAACTGAATACTATAAAAGCGATGCCAGACACAAGGCCTATTATGCTTATAAACCAATCGAGCCAACCTGGTCTCTGGTCAAGGTGCAATTTCTTCAGGAAAAGGATCCTGTATCCTGAACTGGCGAGATAATAGCTAAAGAATCCCACCATAAATAGAAAAGGGATATTCTTTACGACCGAAATATAAATGGAAGTGATAAATATTCCAGTCATCCCAAAGAAAAAGATCTTGCCTGTAAAGCGATGTCTTTTGCTACCCTTCCGGTTGATCATCGATATTAGTCCGGTGGACAAAGCGGCAAATCCGGAAATGATATGGATGATAAGTATGATCTTAAGCGTTGATGACATGTTTCCGGTATTTTGATGAATAACAAAGGTGGTATTGGCCGAAGAGAGATTCCAAATCAATGGGCTCAACCGCAAAGTATTTGGGGCGAATTGCAAAGCGATAGGATCTGAAACCTGCCTTGGGGATGAATCACAAGTTGGAGTGACGAATGGCACAGCGTATCACATTCTGATTCCGTATGCAAACAGGATCATTTAATCAATCATCTGGAAATCTTCCCCGCCAGTTCCCGGTTAAGAGATCGGGAAACCGGGATTGGCTCGTCAATTCCTGCCAGGTGAAGCTTATATCCTTGTGCGTTGCCCGAAATGTGAACCAGCTTATTTAAATTGACCATATAAGCCCTATGACATCGATACACCTGGCTGTAAGTGGCAAGCATTTCTTCCATCCTTTTCAGGCTACTGCGGAGGACCCTATGCTGCAGGACTTCATTCCCGGTAAAATGAATTTTTACATAATTGTCTGCCGCCTCTATATATAAAAGCTCCTCTACAGGAAAGCTTAATTTATCCTTTTCGTTTTCGGATTGCAATGTTAGCATTCCGGATTGCTCTGTGCCCGCATCTGCCTGCTCTTTCTCCGCGGCCCTTATTTGCTCATTCAGGCTGCCTGCCAGCTTCCCATAGCTCCGCATCAGCCCAATTTGTCGTAACATAATCATGATGCATAACGGGAAAATGGCTACGCTGCATGTGATCCAAATGAATCTGAACACCAGGTTTGCGTTCAGGTTCGCTTTCCAATAGAAATGAGTAAATAGAACATTTCCCACAGTAACCATGAAAACGCAGAATGAATCGAACACAATCTCTTTCCATACCGTCCAACGGGATTCAATAAAAAGGGAAGGAAATAGAGCCCTCAGGAGCACCAGGCAAACTAAGAGGACCAGAAAACAAACCAGGCCATAGTAGAATGAAGCTGAAGCGGCAGATCGAAAGTTGAGAGTATGTAATTCAAATGGACGAAAAATTAAGAGAAATAAAAACACGAATAATCCAAAATATAATGCTGATCTAAATCGCACTCCATACGATTCGGAAATGGGGAATGGTTGTGCCAATATTTTCCACATGTTATTGCAATATATTTGAAAATAAAAGACGACTCCCTTGAAGGAAACCGTCTTGTACACAATAGACAGGTTGAAATTCTTATTTCTTGTCGCCTTGCTGTTCCTTATATTTCTTTTCCGCCGCCGCAGCTTTTTCAAAATCAAGAACAACGCCATTGATGCAATAACGCAGTCCTGTAGGTGGCGGACCATCTTTAAATACGTGGCCCAGGTGCGACTTACACCTTCCACACATCACTTCCGTTCTTTCCATTCCTAAAGTATTGTCAGTAGCATATATGATGCTGCTCTTACTGATGGGTTCATAAAAGCTGGGCCAGCCACAACCACTTTCAAATTTCGTGTCGCTGCGAAAAAGGGCGTTACCGCAAACCGCGCAATAAAAGGTTCCAATTTCATGAAAGTTTTCAAATTTGCTGGTCCAGGGTCTTTCGGTTCCCTTCATTCTTGCTACATAATAAACATCTTCAGGCAGCACCTTCTTCCATTCTTCATCTGAAAGATTCACTTTTGAAGCGTCTGTGTGAGAGTACTCCTTATTTTTATTTTCCATAGTATTTGATGATGTTTCTTTTGAAGGTTGCGAAAAGCCGCACTGACCCAGGATCATGGGAAGTAAAGCGACTATAATCAGGCGAATATTCATATTGGGCTTATTTGATAATATAACAAAGTTATGGAATCATGGTTTTGGTATTGTCGCCGCCACGACAGGCATTAGCTTTTAACAATTCACTGATTCAGCGTAAAATTCTGCAATCGATTCTCTCAAATGTTAAAGGAATTTTAAGACGCATCCATTATATTTGCCATTCACCTAAGGCTAATGTGCATGTTAAATCTCGTTTTATTTGGCCCTCCCGGCAGTGGGAAAGGTACGCAATCCGAAAAGCTAATCGCTCATTATGGTTTCAAACACCTCTCAACCGGTGACCTGCTGCGTAGTGAGATTTCACGACAAACGCCCTTGGGCATTGAGGCTAAGAGCTTTATGGATAAGGGCCAATTGGTGCCTGATGAGGTGGTCATTGGAATGATAAGCTCGGCCCTGGACAATAATCCCAATGCGAAGGGCTTCTTGTTTGATGGCTTTCCCCGCACAGAAGCCCAGGCAGAAGCACTGGATAAGCTGCTGCGCTTGAAGCAGGCAGAAATCAATTTGGTATTATCCCTGATCGTTAAAGAAGAAGAACTGGTTAAAAGATTGTTGAACCGGGGTAAATCATCCGGGCGCAGCGACGACACCAATGAGGGCGTAGTGAGAGCCAGGATTGCCGAATACCATAAGAAGACCGCAGCCGTGGCAGACTATTACAGGAAGTTTGGGAAAGTGAAGGAAGTAAACGGGGAAGGCAGTGTTGAAACGATTTTCAATTCCCTTTGTGCCGAGATTGAAAAAATTATCTATATTGGGCAATAATCATCATTGTTATAAAGAATGACCGCAATCAAATCTAACTGATACAGGGCCCCCACAGAGGGGTCTTTTTCATTCCCGGATTTGAGAAAGAGAAACTGCTTCCGGTTAAAGCATTAGTACTAATCTGCCCTAAAACTCTACCAATAACTCCTGAATGGTCTGGAAACAAAAAGGTCAAACCAAGTGTGACGCCAATTCCTGCCATAACAAGGATCGTGTTACTTATTGGTTAACTTCTTCGCTTGGTCCAGACTGTTATTGATCAATTCTTCCACCCTAATCACTTTGTTTTTTTCGGCGGAGTAGAAATCAATTTTTTCATTTTCAGTCTTGCCTTCCTTATTGGGATCAAATTCTTCCATCCATTGATTCATGGCATTTTCCGCATTCTTCAAGTGGGTGAGTGCGGAATCCATTTGCCACCTGAATGCTTTGGATTCGGGGCTTTTGCCATTCACCCTGGCCAAGGAATCCACCATCTGGCTCAACAGCGCTTCATACCTGTGCAATTCTCCAAATCGCCCCATTCCCCGCTCATGTCCCTTCATCACATCCTGGTACAGGCTGTCTGATTTGGTCTTGGGTATGTTTGATACATTCCCCTTTTCCTGATCAGAAGAGGAATTATTACAGGCTAATAATAGCAGAATGCTTAAGCTGGTGATCAGTGATCTGGTCATAGAATCTAATATTATGATAGAAATGACGGGTTGATCAATTTAAACCCTACTGTTTAGGTGGTTGACTCACCCAATTGGCCTGGCAAAGTTAAGTCTGTCATCATTATACCCACAAGCTTTATGGGAGAAATCAGTTTTGCCTATTTTTATCGTACAATTCAGCTTTAACATGAATAAACTAGGCAACTATGTAGGAGGCAGATGGATACCCGGCGAGGGTGAAGGCCAGCCATTATATGACGCCGTGAATGGAGAGATCATTGCATATGCTTCCACCAGTGGCCTTGATTTTCGTTCCATACTCAACTATGGAAGGAATAATGGAACGGCCGCATTGCGGAAGATGACCTTTCATGAGAGGGGAAGGATGCTCAGGGGCCTGGCATTACATCTCAAAAACCACCTGGAAGAATTTTATGATATCAGCTACAGAACTGGTGCCACGCGGGTGGATAGCTGGATAGATATCGAAGGTGGCATAGGTAATCTTTTCTCATATGCCTCTTTAAGGAGAAAATTTCCCAACGAAACATTTTGCACAGATGGGGATTTTCATTTGCTTGGAAAGGGGGGCACATTTGCAGGCCAGCACATTCTGGTTCCGAAGGAAGGCATCGCCATCCATATTAATGCCTATAATTTTCCGGTATGGGGCATGCTTGAAAAAATAGCCGTGAATTTTATGGCCGGCATGGCGGCAGTAGTGAAGCCCGCCACCATCACATCATATCTTACGGAAGCGGTGGTGAGAGAGATCATTGCCTCGAATATTTTGCCTGCGGGTGCTTTGCAATTAGTTTGCGGCGGTGCCGGCGATCTGCTCGATCATGTAAATTCGCAGGATGTCATAACATTTACGGGTTCGGCAATCACGGGTCAGAAACTGAAAGCAAATCCAAGAGTGCTTGCAGAGAACACTCCTTTTAATATGGAAGCGGATTCACTCAACTGCATCGTGTTGGGGGATGATGTGAAAGAAGACATGCCTGAATGGAATATTTTCATCAGGGAGGTGAGAAAAGAGATGACTATAAAAGCGGGGCAGAAATGCACGGCTATTCGACGAATATTTGTTCCCGAAGGCAGACTCGAAGATGTGTGCCTTGCATTAGGGAAGACCTTAGGCCAAACCAGCATTGGCAATCCGCACAATGAAAAGGTGAGAATGGGAGCGCTTGCAGGATTGACTCAACGTGAAGAAGTGATATCCCAGGTTCAGAAGCTCCTGGCCTCTTCTCAAATAGTTTATGGATCACTCGACAGTGTGGAGTTGATTGACGCGGATGCTCAAAAAGGCGCATTCATGAGCCCCATCCTGTTGCTAAATCAAAAGCCCTTTGAATCTGAAGCGGTTCATGAAGTGGAGGCATTCGGGCCGGTGAGTACCATCATGCCATACAGAAATTTGGAAGAAGCAACCCAGTTGGCCAAGAAAGGAAAAGGATCCCTGGTTTGTACAATCGTAACGGCTCACAATGGCACTGCAGGAAAATTTGTGCTGGGTGCCGCAACGCATCATGGCCGCATATTGGTACTGAATCATGCCTGCGAGAAAGAAAGCACCGGTCATGGTTCTCCATTGCCATTGTTGGTGCATGGCGGCCCTGGCCGGGCCGGAGGAGGAGAAGAATTGGGAGGCATCAGAGGCATTAAACACTATATGCAGCGGGTTGCTATCCAGGGCTCACCTTCGGTGATTTCGTCAATTACGCATATTTATCAGCCAGGGGCTATCACCCAGGTTGATGAAAAACATCCTTTCAGAAAGTTTTTTGAGGAATTGCAAATTGGTGATACACTACATACTGCCAGGAGAACCATTACGGAAGCGGATATTTCCAATTTTGCAAACCTGAGCTGGGATCATTTTTACGCGCATACAGACCACACTGCCTTGGAAGGAACCTTGTTTGAGAAACCGGTGGCGCACGGGTATTTCATTTTGAGCGCCGCGGCGGGTTTATTTGTGGATGCAAAAAAAGGCCCCGTGCTCTTGAATTACGGCATTGATGAACTCAGGTTTACCAAACCCCTGTATGCGGGATCCACAATATCGGTGCAGCTTACAGTTAAGGAAAAAATTGAGCAGGAAAAAAGAGAACCGGGTGATATAGCCAGGGGCATAGTTAAATGGTATGTTGAAGTGAAGGATGAAAAGAATGAACTGGCCGCTGTGGCTACAATATTGACCATGGTAAAAAAGAAACAGGATTGATTCATAAATATCCTTCATGTAATTTTCACATCAACCAAATCGAATTTCAAGAGGGTTTTATATGATAGAAAATATAAAAGGCGGATATGTGAAAGTGGAAACACATCGGGCCATTACCACTATTGAATTCTTCCATCCCCAAAGCAACTCTCTGCCTGGCAAAATACTCGACGATCTGGCAAAGGAAATTCACAGCGCGGGCGCCTCAGAAGAATCGAGAATGATCGTTATCCGTTCAGGGGGCGAAGGAGTATTCTGTTCAGGCGCATCTTTCAATGAACTCATCGCCATCCAAAATGAAGAGGAAGGCAGAAAATTCTTTAGCGGATTTGCCAATGTGATCAATGAAATGCGAAAATGTCCGAAGTTCATCATCGGCCGCATTCATGGGAAATGTGTGGGGGGTGGTGTGGGCGTAGCGGCCGCGGTGGACTATGCGATTGCTTTGGAGAATGCGGATGTGAGGCTTAGTGAATTGGCAATTGGCATTGGCCCATTTGTAGTGGGGCCCGTAGTTGAAAGAAAAATTGGTTTATCCGCATTTGCTCAGTTGTCAATTGATGCTTCAACCTGGAGGACTGCAAAATGGGCGAAAAAAAGAGGACTCTTTGCCGAGATCCATCCCAGTGTAGAAGCGATGGATGAAGCCATTGGCCGACTCACCATGCAATTGGTTCATTACCATCCGCTGGCCATGGCCGAAATGAAGAAGGTGTTTTGGGCTGGCACTGAACACTGGGATTCATTACTGGCAGAAAGAGCCGCCATAAGCGGGAAATTGGTGCTGAGTGAATTTACACGAGAAGCCATCAGGAAATTCAAGACCCGGAGTTAATTGACATGTTCAATCTCGCTCATTAATAATTGCCGGGCTTTGATCAATGCATTCTTTTGTTCTTCATTGAGCTTTGGATAACTGATTTCTAATTTTTCAAACTGCTCATATATTAGTTCCGCAACAAATATCCTGGCTATTCCCTTGTCGTCTGCGGGTATTACAAACCAGGGAGCATAGCTGGTAGAAGTGTTTGAAAGCATCTTTTCGTAGGCATCCTGGTAATCATCCCAACGCTCCCTTTCTTTAATATCTCCCAACGAGAATTTCCAATTTTTGGCAGGATCATCAATTCTTTCAATGAATCGTTTCTTTTGCTCTTCCTTGGATATATGCAGGAAAAATTTGAGGATGACAGTTCCATTTTCCACAAGGTTTTTTTCAAACCTGTTGATCTCTTTATACCGAACTTTCCAAAATCCTGGTTTAATATCCTTTACGGCGTGGATGCCTGGTAATTTTTCATTGAGTATGAAATCGGGATGGACCTTGGTTACAAGTACGTTTTCGTAATGGGAGCGGTTGAATATGCCGATCTCTCCTCTCGGTGGCAGCGCCAGGTAATGCCTCCATAAATAATCATGATCCAGCTCTGTAGATGTAGGCACTTTGAAACTGGTTACTCCTACACCCTGTGGATTGAGCCCGGTCATTACATGTTTAACAATACTGTCTTTACCGGCCGCATCCATGCCCTGCAATACAATGAGAACGCTATATTGATTGTCTGCATACAATTTGTCGTGTACCTTGGCCAGTTTAATAATACCTTCATGCAGTAGTTTCCTTGCATCAACATTTGAGATTCCCTTGATATAGTAATTCGTGTGGAATTTCTTCAAAGAAACCTTAGTAGAGGGCTTCACTTTGAGAGCGGCTAAATATTTTTCAGGTTTGAACGCCATCATTAAATTATTTTCATGAAATAAACTCAATCAAGATACCCCAAAATTATGAAGGCTGATCCCTGCCGTTTACTTTGAAATGCTGGCAGCCAACCATCCTCAACCATTATGGATTTCCGGATATCATTGTTTAGAGATCGTCATACTCATACAAAGGGTCAATATGAGTTCCTGGGCTCATTTCAAAGACTGGTTTAATCAATCCGTCGTGGAGTCCATATACCCAGCCATGCAAAAAGGGTCTGTCTTCATGTTTCCAGGCTTTTTGCACCAGGGAAGTCTTGGCCAAATTCATTACCTGCTCTTTTACATTTAGCTCAACCAGTCGCCGTGATCTCGCTTCTTTGTCCTGAATCGCATCAATTTCCTGCCTGTATAAGCGATATACATCCTTGATATTGCGTAGCCATTTATTCAGAACTGTCCGGTAATCGTGATTATTCATGGCCGCATTGATGCCGCCGCAACCATAATGTCCGCAAACTATAATATGTTTTATTTTGAGATGGCTGATTGCAAACTCCAGCGCGCTGCACAAGTTTACAGCTGTATGCACAACCAG
>CALFNL010000449.1 GCA_937902875.1 uncultured Bacteroidota bacterium
ATCAAGCTCCGTGAATTTTGGCGGGTATATAATGCCACTGGTGCAGAAGGGCTAGGAAGTGATTGCGTTTGATGCTCCAGCCCATGGCAGAAGCGGGGGCAAACAAATCAACCTTCCCCTGTACCGGAAAACCATTCAACAGGTGCAGGAATTATATGGACCGTTGGACAATGTTCTGGCACATTCCTTTGGCGCCCTTGCCGCAACTCATTTCATGGAGCTTGTGCCCGACAATGAAAAAATGAGGCTCGTACTCATTGCTCCGGCCACGGAAACCACAACCGCTATCGATTCATTTTTTAAACTTCTCAGGTTGAAAACATCCCTTAGAAAGCCCTTTGATGAATTGATCGGGGAGAAAACAGGATTTCCGCCTTCTCAT
This sequence comes from uncultured Bacteroidota bacterium, assembly GCA_937902875.1. Lineage (GTDB taxonomy): Bacteria > Bacteroidota > Bacteroidia > Chitinophagales > Chitinophagaceae > PSRI01. Next base: position 383 of record CALFNL010000449.1, read on the forward strand.
TTTTCCATCAGAAGGGCCGCGGGAAATATAAAGGGACCCATACTCTGGATCCACGACGAAAATGATTTAATAACCCCCATTGGCGATGCTTTGCGGGTGCAGGAAGATCATCATCCTAATATACAATTCGTATTCACAAAGGGCCTTGGCCACCGGCAGATTTACCGTGATCCAGCGGTTATGCGGCGGGTATTCGACTTCTTCTGATCCTTCATTTATTTTTGTTTATTGGCCGATTAATTTAATATTGCACCGTTGCGCCGGATCTAAGTATGCCATTTTTGAATATGAATGTTACTAATAATCAACATTTTAGATATAGGTATATGAGTCCGGCTGCATACCGCTTACCACCGCTTAAACCATATTAATAACCCGTAGAGTCGAGAAAAACATGGCGAAAAACCTATTGATTGTCGAGTCCCCTGCAAAAGCAAAGACGATCGAAAAAATTTTGGGAGAGGACTTCGAAGTGAAGAGCTGCTATGGACATATCCGCGACCTTGAAAAGGAGGAAATGGGCATTGATGTGAATAATAATTATAAGCCCCGCTATATTGTACCCGAAGAAAAGCAAAAAGTGGTGAAGGACCTGAAGGCAGTGGCAAAAAAATCGGATGAAATTTGGCTGGCTACGGATGAGGACCGTGAAGGAGAAGCCATCAGTTGGCATTTGTGTGAAGTGCTTGGGCTGGACCCCAAGACCACTAAGAGAATCGTATTCCATGAAATCACCAAACCCGCCATCCTGTTGGCCGTAAAATCTCCCAGAACAGTTGATATGAACCTGGTGAACGCACAGCAAGCCAGGCGTATTCTCGACAGGATCGTTGGATTTGAATTATCGCCTGTGCTTTGGCGTAAGATAAGCGTTCGCAACAACCTGAGCGCAGGACGCGTTCAAAGCGTTGCCGTGAGGCTGATCGCGGAAAGGGAAAGAGAGATCAACGCATTTACACCCATCAGTACTTTCAGGATTGAAGCCTGGTTCGAGGCAAAAGACACGGCCAAGAGATCGGTTACATTTAAGGCCGAAGGCAACAAGTTTTCACAGGCGGTTGACGCGGAAGCATTTTTGAAAAGCTGCATCGGGGCAATTTATAAGGTTCGGGACATACAGGTAAAACCCGCGAAGAAATCCCCCGCAGCACCATTCACCACCTCCACTCTGCAACAGGAAGCTTCCAGGAAATTGGGCTATTCGGTTAGTCGCACCATGTTACTCGCCCAGAAATTGTACGAAACGGGCAATATCACTTATATGCGTACGGACAGCGTGAACCTGAGCGAGACCGCCATGCAGGACATCACGCAGAAGATCAAATCTCAGTTCGGAGCCAATTTTGTGCAGGTGCGAAAGTATAAGAACAAAAATGAATCCGCCCAGGAAGCCCACGAACCCATCATGCCAACCGATATGGAGAGATTGACCGTGCCGGATGCCGATTTCCGGAGATTGTATGAACTTATCTGGAAGCGCACCATGGCCAGCCAGATGGCCGATGCGGAATTGGAAAAGACCATCGCGAAAATTAATATTTCAACCAATAATGAAGACCTGACGGCCCAGGGTGAAGTTTTGAAATTCGAAGGGTTTCTGAAAGTGTACCGGGAAGATCATGATGAAGAAGACGTCACCGAAGAAGAGAGTGCAGAAAGCATGTTGCCCCCGCTTAGAGTAGGGCAGTTACTGGATTTCAGGGAAATGAAGGCCACAGAAAGATTCTCCCGTCCTGCACCCCGCTTTACGGAGGCTTCCCTGGTGAAAAAATTAGAAGAACTCGGAATCGGACGGCCATCAACTTATGCACCCACCATTTCCACTATACTCAAAAGAGGATACGTGGAGAAGCGTGATAAAGAAGGTGTGAAAAGATCATTCCGCATTTTGAAATTGAAAAATGATTCCATTACCAGCGAAACAGGAGAGGAAAATACAGGCGCTGAAAAATCCAAACTCTTCCCTACCGACCTGGGATTGGTGGTGACCGATTTCCTTAAGCAGTATTTCGATGACATCATGGACTACGGCTTCACGGCGCGTATTGAAGAGGAATTTGACGAAGTAGCCCAGGGAAGAATGAAATGGAATAAGATGATTGATGATTTCTACAATCCATTCAAGAAGGATGTGGAAAAAACGATTGAAACAGCTCAGCGGGTAAGCGGAGAAAGAGAATTGGGTACAGACGCGGTAAGTGGCAAACCTGTGATCGCAAGAATGGGAAGGTATGGTCCCATGGTTCAGATGGGAAGTCAGGATGATGAAGAAAAGCCAAAATTCGCGAAGCTGAAGCCCAACCAGAGCATTGAGACTATTTCCCTGGATGAGGCCATGGACCTTTTCAGGCTCCCCAGGAATCTGGGACAATTTGAAGACAAAGATGTTAGCGTTAGCATTGGACGCTTTGGCCCCTACCTGGCACACGACGGAAAATTTTATTCACTCGCAAAGGAATACGATCCATATAGCATCTCCCTGGAAGAATCCATTCCACTCATTGTGGAAAAAAGAGCCGCCAAGGAACAAAGGACAATCAAGGTATTTGAGAAAGAGAAGATACAGGTACTGCGCGGGCCCTATGGTCCCTATGTTAAACAGGGGCTCAGGAATTACAAACTGAGCAAAGAACAACAGGAAAGGGCAGGCGAACTAACGCTGGAAGAGGCGAAAGCCGTTATCGAAGAACTCAAAGCCAACCCTCCAAAGAAAAGTTTCCGGAGAAAGAAAAAAGAATAAGATCTTCCTGCTGACTGTACGGAGAAATCTGAATCAGTCATCCTTATATACAATTCATAAATGTCTCGTTGACCCATATTCACAATTTGGGCTCACTTGTGGATAAGTTCAGGAAGCCGCATAACGAACTTCCCCCGATATTTATTTTCAGAACTCCTTAACAATATTTTAAGGGTTTCAAGCGTCTATACAAACAGATTTGAATTCATGGAAGAAACCCGGGAAATATCAGCCCTATTGCATCTTATAGATGATCCGGACGCCGAAGTATTTACGACCGTGAGTGAAAGGATCGTCAGCTATGGCAAGCTCATCATCCCCAACCTTGAAAACCTTTGGGAAAACACCCCCAATGAGGAGGTGCAGGAAAAGATTGAACTCCTGATACACCGACTGCATTTCCAGGATTTGCAGGGAGATTTCATGACCTACGCCAAAAAAGAATACCAGGATCTGTTCGAGGGCACATTACTCGTTTCGCAATACCAGTACCCCGAACTTCTAACGACCCCGGTATTGCAGGAAATAGAAAAGATCCGCCGGAATATCTGGCTGGAATTGAATAGCTATCTGACCGCCCTGGAACAGGTGAATGTAGTGAACAGGATCCTCTTCGCGTATTACAAATTCAAGGGTGTGGAAGTATCTTACCAATATCCTGAAGAATTCCTCGTGAACAAGGTGCTTGAAACCCATCGGGGCAATTCCATTACCAATGGCATACTTTACCAGGTATTGTGCCAATTACTGGATATACCTGTGCAAATGATCAATATCCCGAGACAGCATATACTTGCCTATTTTGATACCTCACACGATTACTTCAATCCCAATAAGGAGAATTCGAACAAGATCCATTTTTATATCGACCCCATGAATGGGCAGATCTATACTCAAAAAGACGTGGAAAACTATTTCAAGAGAATTTCCGTTCCCCCCTCTCCTTCCTATTTCAAGCCACTTAGCCACAAGCGCATGGTGCAGCACCTTCTGGAAGAATTTTCAAAATGCTTCGATGAGGATAAAACCCGTTATAAGCAAAACGAGTTAAGCATCCTGGCGGATATTATCAGCGAGTGATTGAAAGAAAATTAATGCTTGCTGGTGGCAAAATTTCTTATGGTTTTATAATGGTAAGGCACTCCCCTAAGCATAAATAGCCCAGGGCATCCGGAAACTCAAAGCCTTTTCTGACGGATATACAATTCTATGTGAGATGGCTTCTCCTGAGTTTCCCTTTTTCACGATGCCAAAATTATAGACTCACATTCTGTTTACCTCCCTTCAGCGGGATTTTTTTGTTGGCCCAAAGCAGGGTTCCGGTAATTCCTTCGGGTAATACTACCTGCCCACTAATATGGCCTGCCTTTTTTTCAAGGTTCACTTCAATAAAACCTTTTGGGTGGGGTATTCTTCCCTGTACTTTTTCCAGGTCTCCGAAAAATGGTTCAATTTTCACTTGCTGAAAGCCCGGGGATGCCGGAATAACGCCGCAAACGGTTGAAAGAAACTGGTAGAGAGGCGAAGCGCTCCAGGCGTGGCAATCTGAGCGAACGGGTTCGGGATTTTCGGCAAAAGTGGTCAAGCCCCTGGCGATCATGTTCTGCCAGGGCTTCAACAAAGCGAGATAGCGGTCTCCCAATTTCACTTTCTTGAGCGCTTCAAACAAATAGAACCTGAAATAATAAGTGCATTGCGTAATAGAACTGTCTGAAAGCAATCTTTCAACAACGGCTCTTTGATCGATGGCCGGGATGGCATTTGTAAGTATGGCCATAATATTTGCATGCTGACTGAATTCATTTTTCTCATAAGTATCGGCGAGCAATCCCTTTTTCGCATCCCAACAGAGCTTGAATGTTTTTGAGGTGATTGAAAGAGCCTCTGCACTATATTGACCCGCCAAAGTGTTCATTCCATAGGCATCCATTAATTGGGCGGCTCTTTGCAGCGTATAAGCATACTGCAATGTTATGATTGAAGACCCTCCCTTGCTTGCCCCGGGCGGAACGCCCCCGATTCGTATGCTGTCTACATGCGGCCAGCTCCAATCCTCGAATTGCCACCACTGCAAACTGCCAAGCATGCCGTTCATTGCAATACGCTTTTGATACCATTTCAATATCCGCTCGACTCCTTCCAAATGCGATTGAACAAATACATCGTCCTTACGATGCATCCAATAATCATGGATCATGCAGATCCACCATAGTGAAAAAGTGGGGATCACCTGTAAGTCGCGGGAAGGGTACCTACTCTGCGTTAGTCCATCCGGAATGAATGAATGAGACAAATCTTCGATTGCCTTGCGCATCAGGCGGTCATCGCCGGCAACATACAATGAAATCAGAGCCTGTATCCTTGTATCCCCCACATATTGTAACTGTTCGTAGTAGGGACAGTCAAAATAAGTATCAACGGCGCATAACCTTGCCGTGCGCCATCCCACTTCCCATATTTTGTCAAGATCATTCCTTCCGGTTTTGAAATAAGCTTTTTCCTCAAAGGGGTAGCCGGTAAAAATTCCATAGATGTCTTTCAGTTGCAATGGTTCGCCGCCGGTGCTGATATTGAGCTGCAGGTATCTGAATGTGCGAAAGAAGAGAGGGCTATACCACCTGTCTTTAGCACCGTCTGCTATATATTGATCTTCTATGCCAAGGATGGTCTTATTTTCTATCTCGTTTCGGTTCCCTTTGTTTTTCAGAGAGTCCACAAGGGCCTCTGCATATATGAGGGTGATGGAAGCCCCCTTTCCCCCACTGACCAGCAATTTCGGGTACGCGTTAGTGAGATGAGATTGATCCAGCAGGATGCTAACCTTACTATTTGCGGGAACCATAACTGGTGAATTCCCTTTCAGAAAATCATTACTCACCGTTATGCCTTCGCTCCTTCTCACCTCCCCTAGCCTTTCAGGCTTTTCTTCGGCCAGTGGTATGCTGCGTGGAACCAGCATCCAGTTTCCGTCGGTACCAAAGCCGCGGGTCTTGGCGGGATACCATAACGCAACGGCATCAGGCCAGGCAGCATCATCAAACCCGGGCTCTTCAAATCCCCATGCATAATGATTTCCATCCACGCGCTCTCCCTCAGCTGTTACGATATAAGTCTGTAGTTTGGAACGGTCAATGGGAAGAGGACTGTATGATGAATCTTTTTGAACTTTCCAGGAATGATCGGTATTCACAATTTTTTCGGCTTCTGAATCTCCCTGTACTATAAGAGCAGTCTGAAAACTGATCTGAGAATAGGGTCTGAATTCTCCGAAATTCCAAACGGTGGCAGCAAGCACATTTTTCCCCTGCCTGAGATAGGGCGCAATATCAACGGTTTCGAAATTCCAATTCGAAAGATCGCTTCTCGCCGGGCCCGTACATATAGAATGCCCGTTTACAAATAAGCGATACCGATTGTCTGCCGAAATATGAATGATAAAATTTGCCGGAGTGCTTCCGAGTTCAAAACTCTTCCTGAAATGAAATACCCCAAAATCCATACCTGCCATCCTGCTCCCTGCTATCCATTTAGCCTGCCAGAATCCATGCAGCCATCTGGGGTTAACAGAGCCGCCCTGCGCAATTGAAAAAAATGGAAATATGATCATCCATACCAGGAGCCATTGCTGAATTTTACGAGGAAGAGCAGCCATCATTATGAGTTTTTAAGAGAAAGTGAAAATAGATAAATTGATGCAGACTAAAAATTAGTCAGTTGAATTGTAAATTCCGGAATCAAACCCATATCATACCGGGATGGCCCCGAGCAGGTAATGAGGGCATGAGGCATTACTGCAATTGAATACGAATGAATAAAAAAAGTGAAGTTGCTGCACTCCACTTTGTTGTTTTAATAAAACATAAAATATGCGACGGCTCACACGTTCAGGCTGAAACCATCCCGGTAATCTCTTCTTACCCATTGGTTGGCATCATCAAAATTTGTCACTTTGAGATTCTTCGCATCCCACAATAATTTCTTCCTTCCGAGATATTTATCATCCCATCCCTTGCCTTTACTGTTGGGCAGCATATAACTTCTGATGGCCAGGTTGCTGATCAGGATGCTTTCTGTAAAAGGACCTGCAAATTCAAAAGGCGAACTGGTTTCACCTTTGCCATGACCGGCAATGCAGGCATTCACCCATTGAACATAATGCCCTTCGGGAACCCGTTTGATAGTTTCTTTAGGCATTGTGGTTTCTTTCATCAGTTTGGTGGGCAACAGTCTTGGATTCGCTCCATAACAATCGCCTAAAATTTTGCCTTTCGTGCCCTCAAATAAAACTCCTCCATCCCAATTTCCAAAAGCTTCTTCGGGCAATAATTCGTCTGGCCTTTGAGGCAGTAATCCACCATCGTACCAGGAAACTTTGATATCTCCCTTTCCATCGGTTCTTGGATAATTGAGATGGATGATGGAGGCAGGCGGACAGCTATCCTGGTTCATGCTGTCATTCCACATTTCCTTCCAAATTGTGGCGAGGCTGCATTCCACAGATGAAGGATAGAGAATTGGTAATATGCGGTAAACAGGATCCATGATATGACAGGCCATATCGCCCAATGCGCCTGTGCCAAAGGCCCACCATCCTCTCCAGTTGAATGGCAGGTAAGCAGGATTGTAATCAATCATTTTAGCAGGCCCTATCCATAGATTCCAATCAAGTTCCCCGGGCACATCAAATTTGCCCGTGGGTGTAGGCTGGCCCTGCGGCCAAACCGGTCGATTGGTCCAGCAATGCACGGTATGCACTTCTCCAATCAATCCCGCGTTCACCATTTCTTTCATCTTTCTCACTCCATCTCCGGAACCTCCCTGGTTTCCCATTTGAGTGACCACTTTATATTTTTTCGCGGCTTCTGTCAATTTCCTGGCTTCATAAATATCATGGGTCAATGGTTTCTGGGTGTACACGTGTTTTCCAAGTTGCATGGCGGCAATAGTGGCCACGGCATGCACATTGTCTGGCGTTGAAATGGAGCAGGCGTCAATATTATTTTTTTCCTTATCTAGCAATTCCCTGAAGTCCTTATATACCTTGGCTTTGGGAAATCTCTTCCTGGTTTCCACTGTCTGGCGTTCATCCACATCCGCAAATGCCACGATATTCACTTTGGGGCTTTTAGAAAACTCATGCAAATCGTCCTCGCCCTTGCCACCGGCGCCAATACCTGCAATATTGAGTTGATCACTGGGAGGAATGAATCCTTTTCCAAGCACATTACGGGGAACAATAAAGAAACTGGCTGCGGCCAGTGATGAGTTCCTGAGAAATTTTCTCCTGGAAGCTCTGATTGAATTCTTTTTTTTCATGAATGCTGCTTTTTCTATGGCTGTTATTAAAAATTTGATTCCAATTTACGTCAAAGATCAATCTGGCAGAAAAATAAGATGCTGCTCAGTTTCATATATTCAAAAAAAAACAGGTGACCCGGGCCACCTGCTGCAATAATATTCATTGCCGGTCAGTCATAATTCAAGTTTCCAGTTTCCGCGGTATTGTCTCCTCACAAATTGGTTGGCAGGCTCAAAATTGGTGATGCGCATATTCTCTCCATCCCAAAGTAATTTTTTCCTTCCCGGAAATTTCTTATTGCCTTTGGAGTCCGTCTCGAAATAATTATAACTGCGCACGGCAAGATTACCCATCAAGACAGTTTCAGCCAGTGGGCCTGATTTATCGAAAGAAGAACTTGTATAGGTACCAAAACCTTTCTTGCAAGCCTTGACCCATTGCTGCTGGTGGCCTTCAGAACCGCCTTCAACAAACGGAAATTTTGATTTGGGTAAACGGGCCTCCTTCATTTTCCGGGTGGGCAAAAGTGTTGGATTCCTGCCAAATAAGCCAGCCATTAATTTTCCCTTGGTGCCTTCGAAAATTATGCCTCCATCCCATTCTGCCAATTCCTCATCTGGCAATAATTCGTCGAGCCTGCGGGGTTTAATGCCTCCATCGTACCAGATCATCTCAACGGGTGGCATGCCTTGCCTTGCAGGGAACTGAATATGTGTTTTTGCAGATGGGGGATAGCTGTCGCTATAAATGGCTTCTTCAAAAAAACCGGTGTACACGGAACCGACACTTGTTTCTACAGATATGGGATAGCCCAGTTTGAGTGCGCGAAACGGCACATCCATGAAATGACATCCCATATCGCCCAGTGACCCTGTGCCAAAATCAACCCATCCTCTCCAGATTGCCGGAAGATAGGTTGGATTGAATTCACGAAATGGCGCCGTGCCAAGCCAAAGATCCCAGTCAACTTCCCTGGGGATTTCATATTTTCCGGTTGGGGTGGCAATTCCCTGGGGCCATACGGGCCGGTTGGTCCACACATGCACCGTATGAACATTTCCGATAACACCATCCTGGATCCAGGTTTCCACATTCCTGGTATCATCTCCACTGCTCCCCTGATTGCCCATTTGGGTAACTACTTTGTATTTTGCCGCCGCACGTGTGAGAATCCTGGCTTCATAAATGTCATGTGTCAAAGGTTTCTCGCAATAAACATGCTTCCCCAGTTGCATGGATGCCAGCGCGGCTACGGCATGCGTATGGTCTGGCGTGGTAACCATT
>CALFNL010000450.1 GCA_937902875.1 uncultured Bacteroidota bacterium
GCAGCGAATCCAAATTGCAGGGCCTCACTGCAAATTTTTTCTATGTCACCCAGGTTGGTGGTAGGTTTGAGGATCGTGTGATCAATATATGAGGCTATATTCATGAAGAAAAAAATTAATGACCCGGGGTTGAGACTAACTCATAAACCGGAGAAACTTGTATGGAATTCCCAGTAAAAGAGCTACAGCCCTTCATAAAAAAGCATTTACCCGTAAATAGTAAATGCACAATATCAAGACCGCGGGATTTAGATTTTGCTCAGACTCATTTTTATCCTTCGGATAAATCCCAGGCATCATCCTCCCTCCTTCCCGTGGCAGTTCTTATATTTCTTTCCGCTGCCGCAGGGGCAGGGATCATTGCGACCAATCTTGGGTCCCACTTTAATGGGTTCCTGTTTTACGTATTCGGAAGGATCGAAATAGTCGTTGCCCTTACCAGCAGCGGCTTCGCCTGCTGCCACCAGTTCGTCTTTCCTCACCTTCATCTTACTCATGTCAGTTTTCTGTTCTCTTCCTTCGCGGATCTGTGCTGCATTTTGTTCAACAGGAATGGAAGCCCGGCAAAGGAATGAAACGATATCCCTGTTTACTTCGCCATCCATATTTCGGAACAATTCAAATGCAGTAGTCTTATAGATTACGAGTGGATCTTTTTGTTCATAAACCGCTGTTTGTACGCTGTGTTTCAAATCATCCATTGCACGCAGATGCTCCTTCCAGGCATCATCAATAACTGCCAGTGTGATGGTGCGCTCCAACGCATTAGCCAATTCACGGCCCTGCGTGTCCAGTGTTTTTTGCAGATTGGCCAGAGCCTGAACCGCTTTCCGGCCATCGGTGAATGGAACGATTACATTTTCTATATGATTTCCCTGTATCTGCCTGATATTATGGAATACGGGCAAAGCCTGTTTGGTTACAATCTCCTTCCGCTGCTGGTAATTGGTTGTGGATTCGGTGTATAATTTTTCGGCGAGTGTGCTAAGGTCGGCCTTCGCAAAATCATCTTCACTGATACTGGTATCAATTCCAAAGTTCACGATCACGGATAATTTGAATCCTTCATAATCATTTTGTTCGCGGAAGGAATTGATCAGCCCCTCAGACACCAGGTAAAAGGCATTGTCAAGATCGAGCGCAAGGCGTTCCCCAAACAGCGCGTGTTGACGCTTGGTATAAACAACATTACGCTGCTTGTTCATAACGTCGTCATACTCGAGTAGTCGTTTACGTATGCCAAAGTTATTCTCTTCCACTTTTCTCTGGGCCCGTTCAATGCTCTTGGTGATCATACTGTGCTGGATCACTTCTCCTTCTTTGTAGCCCATTCTATCCATCAGTGCCGCGATTCTGTCGCTTCCAAACATGCGCATCAGGTCATCTTCAAGTGACACGTAGAACTGAGAAGTTCCCGGATCACCCTGCCTGCCCGCGCGCCCGCGAAGCTGTCTGTCAACACGCCGGGATTCATGCCTTTCCGTGCCGATGATTGCAAGCCCTCCGGCTTCCCGCACACCCGGCCCCAGCTTAATATCCGTACCGCGGCCTGCCATATTGGTGGCGATGGTTACCGCACCTGACAGACCGGCCTCGGCCACCACCTGTGCCTCGCGCGCGTGTTGTTTCGCGTTAAGTACATTATGTGGGATTTTCCGGGCCTGTAGCATCTTACTCAATAATTCGCTCACTTCCACGGAAGTTGTACCAACCAGCGCGGGTCTCCCTGCCACACGCAATTTTTCGATTTCTTCAATTACCGCCTTGTATTTTTCTCTCTTGGTTTTGAAAACCATATCTTCTTCATCCTTGCGAACCACAGACAGGTTGGTGGGAATGGAAACCACATCCAGTTTATAAATGTCCCAGAATTCTCCCGCTTCTGTTTCGGCCGTACCTGTCATCCCCGCGAGTTTGTGGTACATGCGGAAATAATTCTGTAGCGTGATGGTAGCATAAGTTTGGGTGGCGGCTTCTATCTTCACATTTTCCTTGGCTTCAATGGCCTGGTGCAGGCCGTCGCTGTAGCGGCGTCCTTCGAGTATGCGTCCTGTTTGTTCATCCACTATCTTAACCTGCCCATCCAACACCACATATTCCACATCTTTCTCAAAGAGGGTATAGGCCTTAAGTAATTGCTGAACGGTGTGAATGCGATCTGCCTTCAGCGCGTATTCGTTCAAAATCTGTTCTTTCATACGCAATTTGGTATCGGGATCGGCGTCACTTTTTTCTATTTCGGATAATTGAATACTGAGATCCGGAATTACGAAAAAGTTCGGGTCTTCTCCACCCTTGGTAATAAAATGGAGGCCTTTTTCGGTGAGGTCTACCTGGTTATTTTTTTCATCGATACTAAAATACAGGTCTTCATCTACCACCCGCATTTGTTTTTGCTGGTCAGCCAGATAATAATTTTCTGATTTCTGGAGTTTCACTTTTATACCCGGTTCACTCAGGTATTTGATCAGGGCGCTTGTTTTTGGAAGACCGCGGTAGGCGCGCATCAGGAAAAGCCCGCCTTCCTTAGGATCGTCTTTATTTTCTGCAATCAATCTTTTAGCGTCGATCAGAGCCTTATTCACCACCTGTTTTTGCGCTTCCACGAGTTGGTGCACCCTGGGTTTCAGATTTTCATATTGCTGGTCGTCACCTCCTTTGGAAATAGGACCCGATATGATCAGCGGCGTACGCGCATCGTCAATCAACACACTATCCACCTCATCAACCATGGCATAATGATGCTTGCGTTGCACCATTTCATCGGGATTGTGAACCATGTTGTCGCGCAGGTAGTCAAAACCAAATTCGTTATTCGTGCCATAAATGATATCGGCCTGATAGGCGATCCGTCTTTCCACACTATTGGGCTGATGCCTGTCTATACAATCTACTCTCAATCCCAAAAATTCATAGAGGGTGCCATTCCATTCGGAGTCTCGTTTAGCGAGGTAATCATTCACAGTAACTATATGAACACCTTCGCCAGCCAGCGCGTTGAGGTAGGCGGGTAATGTTGAAACCAGCGTTTTACCCTCACCGGTAGCCATTTCGGCGATTTTTCCCTGGTGCAAGACCAATCCACCGAGCAACTGAACGTCATAGTGTACCATATTCCAGGTAACCAGGTTGCCACCCGCAAGCCAATTATTCTTATAGATCACATTATCTCCTTCAATTCGGATATGCGCTTTCTTAATGCTTAACTCACGGTCTAATTCAGTCGCTTTTGCAACCAGTTCGGTATTGGCCGCAAATCTTCTGGCTGTTTCCTTTACAACTGCGAAGGCCTCGGGAAGTATTTCATCCAGCACTTCTTCAATCTTGGTATCTCTTTCCTTTTTTAGTTTGTCTATCTGCTGATAGATATCATCCTTGCCTGTAATGTCATTGAAGGAGAGTTCCTCACCCTTTTTTGTAAGAGTATCGATCTGCTGGTCTATTTCTGACAGCTTTTCTTTGATGCGTGATTTGAATTCCTGCGTTTTTGACCTGAGCTCATCGTTCGTTAAGTCATGATAGCTTGAAAAAAACTGGTTTATCTGCTCCACCTTCGGCCACAAAATCTTAACGTCCTTTTCCGATTTGCTCCCTCCAAAAATTTTCGTAATGAACTTAAGCATGACAATAATGTATTAGTGAATTCTATTCATCTGATTGATGGTGAATAAATATTATTTACCTCCCGTCAAATAT
>CALFNL010000451.1 GCA_937902875.1 uncultured Bacteroidota bacterium
TATTAGTTGGCTAACTAAAAATTGAATCGGGTCCTCGCTTTCAGACGGGCAAATACGGTTATTCAGTGCCCATCTTTAAGAAATAATTTTGCTTTCTTTCATTAATATTGCAGCTTCATTAAAAATGCATTACATGCAAAAAATCATTCTTATCCCCGTTTTGCTATTTGGCATGGCCTGCAATAGCAGGAGCGACTCGGGCAAGGTTGCGAAGAGAAATGCTGATTCCAGTTTTGTAATCACCGGAAATATTGGTGGATTAGGCTCTGGCTGGGTTTACCTCTATCATGTTGAAAGGAGCACAGACAAAATAGATTCCGTTACCGTAAAAGATGGATCATTTCTTTTCAAGGGAAAAATATCACATCCTGAATATTGTCTGCTCGGGTTTGAAGAGCAGGGGCAAAAACAATTTCCATTAGGCTTTTTTCTGGATAACAGCAATATCAGCGTCAACGGCAGCAGGGATTCCCTGGCCGATGCGCGGGTAGAAGGTTCTCCTACTCAAAATGAATTGAAGCTATTTGATGAAAAGACCAAACATATAGATACCAAGAATAAAGAGTTGATGAGGCAATACCAGGTTGCCATGGCTGGAAAAGACACAGAGAAAATTGATAGCATTATCAAAGTAGCCCGCGATCTGGAAGAGGATGCGAAAAATATTGTGCTGCAATTCGCGAAAGAAAATCCTGCTTCTTATGTATCTGCATTCCAGGTGGCACAGACCTTTTCCAGTGAAATGGATCCGATTCGCGTAGAACCGGTTTACAGTGCATTTGATCCTGCATTAAAAGAATCCTATTTTGGCAAATCCATTAAGGAAAATCTGGAAGCAGCAAAACAAACTTCACTGGGAAGCGCCGCTCCTGATTTTACACTGAATGATGTGAATGGCAAGCCTATAAGTTTAGCTTCATTCAAGGGTAAATATACGCTGGTTGATTTTTGGGCCAGCTGGTGTGGCCCCTGTCGCCAGGAAAATCCGGAAGTGGTGAAGGCCTATCATGCATATAATTCCAAAGGATTCGAAATTCTGGGTGTATCGCTGGATGAAGAAAAAGACAGCTGGGTCGGCGCAATCGCGAAGGACAAACTTGATTGGACGCAGGTGTCTGACCTGAAAGGATGGCAAAGTGATGTTGCGGCCCTCTATGGTGTTCGTGCCATACCCATGAATTATTTACTCGACAAAGAAGGCAAGATCATTGCCAAGGGCCTTCGGGGTGAAGAATTGAACAAGAAATTAGCGGAAGTATTGAAGTAAATCCTTCGATTCCATATACTGTTCTTAATAGGGGCATGAATTAAAATCATTGTGAAGCTAAATGGTGAATAAGTCGGGGCCGGCTCCGGGAGAGGATTTGAGCATACGAGCAGAATATGGGCGAAGCAGAAATCAATATTGATTCCCACCTGATCACAATTCATGCCGTCTTTATCATTTATGGTGACGCGGCCAACCAGGAAATAGCACATCAAATTTCCAATGAAATCAGCACCATGTGGAATGAACCCGACGCCAGGGTTAGGATCAGAAATGAATGGTGGCTCGTGAAGTTTCACATCGACGCCGAATATGAACCAGGTCTCTCGCCCGAAACGGTCTGGTACAATAACAATCCCCGCAAAAATTATTTCAGGGTAGAAGAATGGGCTCAGGGCAATATCTCCTATGTTGACGGAATTGGCTGCAACACGGGTTATTTCAAGGCAGATAACCTATTAAATTTTTCAACTACGGCGGCGCATGAATTCGGACACACTATCGGCCTCGTTCACCCGCAAATCATTGACATAAGAGGAGAGGGTCAGCCAGGCATCATGTATCCCCGCGGCACCATCTGTGATCCGGCATTTCAATATGACCCCAAGGCGGTTCCTTTGGCTCCCGGCGGTACAATGAATCCGCGTTTTAGAACAGTGAGGCAAAGAGATATAGAAGAACTGAAATGGAATCATCTTCATTTTTCAGACAGCGGCTTGGCCGTACTGGGAAATTTCTCCAGCCTCTTTCATGAAAAGGAGCTCCCTGCAGATTAATCATTTGCACAGATCTTCCAGGGCCGCCTCTACAGAAGGATAGACAAATTGAAATCCCGCAGTCTTGATTTTTTCACTGCTCACCTTCGCGCTTTTCATAACCTCAATGCTCAATTCCCCGAGAACCAATTTCAATATAAAAGAAGGAATGTGAACGGGAATGAAATGATCCTGTCGTAGTTTACGAGCCAGTGCCAAAGTGAACGATGCATTGTCAATTGGTTTGGGAGCCGTTGCATTATAAATGCCCGAAACCTGTTTGTTGCCCAGGCTATATATGAAAAGCCGGCAAAGATCATCCAGGTGAATCCAACTCATAATTTGCATTCCTCTACCCATGATCGCCGCAATGCCAAATCGCAATGGCTTTTTGAATTCAACAAAGGCACCTCCTTCATTACTCAATACAATTCCGGTTCGCAATATCACCAGCCTTTTCCCCAGCGAATGAACCGGAGCGATGCTTTCTTCCCATTGCCTGCAGGCATCCCCCAAGAATGCGGAATCAGGAGGATCAGTTTCTGTGAAGGCCTCATGCTCCGATGCCCTTTTGGAATCAGGACCATACCAGCCAATCGCCGATATGTTTAAGACTGACGCAACATGATTTGGGAATTCGGTCAATGCTTTTACCAGCAACTTGGCCGCCAACACCCTGCTGCCCACAATTTCCTTTTTCCTTTTCCCGGACCATCTTTTGTCTGCAATGCCAGCACCGGCCAGGTTGATGATGGCATCTACTTTTCCGATCACCGATTTGTCAATTTCCTGCTTGATTGGAGCCCAATAGTGAAATTGCAAATCCGGTGGAGCTCCCCATCCTTCATTTAAAATTGAATGCCCCCCTTCTATCTTCTTTCC
>CALFNL010000452.1 GCA_937902875.1 uncultured Bacteroidota bacterium
TTCTTCCAACAGAAAATATTGCAAGGGCAGTTGTGGCTGAAATGAAAGAACAAGCCATCCTTGCAGGAAATTTTTACTGGTATGACAATAACTGGCATTACATACGTAAATGGGATCATCTGAAACAGGGAAGATCCTTATACCCACTGAACTCTGCCCAACTCGAGGCAATATCAAGGTTTGGGAAGTCTTCATTCGCAGACAGCGATGTCATCATGAGCCGATGTATATCCACGGCCATTAATCTTTCATGGACGGCGGATCAAATCAATGAAAAGGCGGAAAAAATGGTGGCAGCCATCAGGAAAGTATTGTTGAAACAGCGGGTGGCAATGTAGCTAAGGCATGTTCTCTGAAACATTGGATGAGCAGTGGTGCCGATTCAGGAGAGTTCATTGGCCACCAATTGAGCTATCACTTTTGAAATGGTATTGTCCAGCACATCGATCAGGTCCTTCAATTCTTCATTTCCTTTGCCCTGACCGGCTATTGATTCAATATTCCGGATCTTTTCTTTGAGGGAAATAATGCCCATATTGTCTATACTGGGTTTTATTCGATGTGCGATTGATTTTATTTTGGGAAGATTTTGAGATTCGAAGGCCTCCTTCATTTCATTCACAGAAACGGGTACCTGGTCTATAAATAGGTTGAGCATACGGGTGATGAATTCCCTATTACCCTTGCCAACGCTTTCCAGCATGGATAGATCGTATAGCCTTGAATCATTGACGTCCATTACTTCAGCCACAGTTTCTGAATCCATATTTATCCTTAGACAATCCGAAATTTTCCTGATAAGGTCTTCTTCCCTGAAAGGCTTGGTTAGGTAATCATTCATGCCGGAGGCAATACAATTATCATTTTCGCCTTTAAGCGCATTGGCGGTCAGGGCTATTATGGGAATGGAAGCGGAAATGTTTTCCCTGATATAGCGACTGGCTTCCAGACCGTTCATAACCGGCATGTGAATATCCATGATCACAAGGTGAAATGTGTCTGTTTGCAAAAGTTCCAGGGCCTCCTTGCCGTTCTCAGCCTCTGTTACGCTTGCGCCATGATTTTGAACGATGGTAGAAGCCACGAGCCTGTTCATCTCGTTATCCTCCACCAGGAGTACTGAAATATTATGGAGCAATTTGCTGTTCATATGGTGGCGCCTTGTTTTGCCCTGGGGGGCGGGTCAGAAATTAATTTGCCAGGGGAATATCTGTATTACCTGATTTGAATCTGCATACACATCCAATTAGAGTTGGATCTCTTTCGCCTGGATCATTTTGTAGATTGTTGACTTACCAATATCCAGCTTGTCTGCTACCAGCAATACATCATTATCATATTTCTTAAGGTAGTGTTTTATGATATTACAGGTATAATCTCTGAGGCTCATTTCCTCATGAATAAAAGAGGTTTCGCCGCTGGATGAATTGTAAGTAATGTCATCCGACCTTATTTCTTTTCCGTCACTCATCACCACAGCCAATTCTATTATGGATTTCAGTTCTCTTACATTGCCTGGGTATTTATAGTGAACGAGTTTGTCTTTGGCTTCTGGAGAAATCTGGATGGGAACGATTTTATTTTCCCTGCAAAATTCTTCAGCGAAATGTTTTGCCAGCAACAGGATATCATTACCTCTGTCGCGCAAGGGTGGAAGCTCAATGGGAAGTCCGATGATCCTGTAGTAAAGATCTTCTCTGAATTTTCCATTCTTCACTTCTTCCAAAAGATTCTTGTGAGAAGCGACTATCAGCCGCACGTCCAGTTTCACATTTTCATTTCCGCCAATCCTGGTTAGTTCTCTTTCCTGGAGCACCCTTAATAATTTGCTCTGCAGGCTCAGATCTAATTCGGCTATTTCGTCAAGGAACAGGGTTCCCTTATTAGCTTCTTCAAATTTTCCAAGTTTGCGGGATATGGCGCCTGTGAAAGAGCCTTTTTCATGTCCAAATAATTCGCTTTCCAGCAATTCAGAGGGAATAGCGGCCATGTTTACGGCCACAAAAGATTTTTTCTTCCGATCAGAATGGTAGTGAATGGCCTTGGCTACTACTTCTTTGCCCGTGCCTGTTTCGCCGGTTATGGATACATTGATATTTGTCTTGGTTGCCTTTTCCATCAAGGCAAATATTTTCTTTATTGCCGGGCTATTTCCTTTTATGCCTTTTTCAAAATCAAATTTTTGCTCCAGCTCATGCTTCAATTGTTCAATCTCACTCTTGAGTTGAAAAGTCTCTCTTGCTTTTACTACCGCATTCCACAGCAGATCTTTGCTGTTTTCATCTTTCACGATATAATCCTGCAGACCCATCTTAAACAATTCCACTGCCGTTCCCACGTCCTCCTGTCCACTGATGGCAATCACCGGAATCTGTTCATTAAATTCTTTGATTTTCTTGAATAATTCCACTCCGTTCATGTCGGGGAGTGAATAGTCGATGGTAACAAGACTGGGCCCTTTGTGGAGATTGGCAAGACAATCTTTGGCTGTGGCGAAACGACTCACCTGGTAGTCGGGATTAAGAGTGAGATGGTATTCCAGGATTTCACCAAACCATGGGTCATCTTCCACAATGAAAATGCTATAACCTTCCATATTGGTAGCAGGATTTATTATAAGACAGAATGCCAGAATTTGGAATTTGTCCCTAATTTGGTATATAACGATAAAATTTTAGGTTTAGTGAGCAGGCTTTATAAAATGCCACTTATTACCCGATTTATCGCACAGGAAGTATGCTCTTGGAATTAAGTAAGGCCCGAAATTCTTTTAATTGAGGTTTTGAGAAAGGGCTTCCCTCAATTTTCTTTTGGCTCTTGCCAATTGGGATTTGCTGGTGCCTTCAGGGATTTCCAGAAAATGGCTTATTTCCTTATGGCTATATCCTTCCAGTTCAAACAGATTGAAGACGATCCTGTATTTATCGGGAAGAGACTGAATGAGCTGGATTATTTCGGAAGCCTGGAGTTTTTCCAGACCACTGATACTGTAATCATGGTCGGGAACTTCATGCAGAGGCAGGGGCCTGCGAATTTTTGCTTTGCGAATGAATTCCACCGAACTCGCCACAAAGATTCTTCTCAGCCATCCTTCAAATGAACCTTCGAAGCGAAAATTTTTTAGTGCGCTGAAAGCTTTCATGAAACCGTCCTGCAGCATATCTTCGGCATCTGTGGTATTGGTGGCGTACCGGAGACATATTGAAAACATTTTGGACTTGTATATTTTATAGAGCTGTTCCTGCATCTTTTTGTTTCCTTTGATACAACTTTCCACAAGGGTCTTTTCAGAAATCATTTGTTTGCTGTTTTTCATTGACCAGGGTTAAATCACTATTTGCTTTGCCCACATGGCGGCCTATTGATCGAACATTGAGTTCTTCTTTTATCTATTCGTTAATTTCTTCTCTACAATCAGCATTAAAGTCTGCTCAAGGGCACGCAGGTCCTGCTCATCCTTGGCTATGAAAGCGTAAACTCCATGGCGTAATGCATTGATCCTGGCTTCTGGATTTTTCTGCCCGGAGATCATGATTACATAAACATCATCATGTATGGCTTTAATTTCTTTCAGGAGCTCTATGCCATTGATGCCCGACATATCATGGTCCAGCAATACTATATCCGGAAGCAAGTGGAATTGTTGAAGACAATCCATGCCATTATCAAATAGCAGGAAGTCTTCAAATCCATTATTGATCAGGAATTGTTCGTAGAGAGCCAGGCAAAATGAATTATCATCCACCACCAATATTTTGAGTTTCTGCTTTATCAAGTGGCTGAGATTTTGGAGAATAGCACCAAAGACATACCAGCCAGGATACGTGCTGTAGAGAATTGATATACAAACCCTTATTTAAGGGTTCGATTATTACGGCTTCTGTATTTTGGAAGGATTTTCCGTGAATTGGAATAATAAATGATTAAGCGGAATGAAGATATGGTCTGTAATGTATTAAGATGAGGAATTACGAATGAGAGAAATCAAATTTTCTATTTCATGAGTTTCTGCTTATTCTAAGAGAATTTGAAATGCTTACCGATATTGATCCAGGGAATTATTTTTTTCTGGTATTTTTTCCTTCCATGTAATTGCAATAATCCAGGGAGCCCAGGCGGAACCTGAAAGCTATATTGATGAATTTTTCCAAGCCCCATTCTTTCCTGCAGAAGAATCCGGAATGTCTTGTAAATAAATCGGGTTCTATGGAAGGAATTGAAAGGAATTTCAGGCGCGGAAAATAAAGGGCCGGGGTTTTGCCCGGGCCACGGGGGCTGGCCGACACTCCAAATCCAGGATCCGCTGAAAGCCGCGGTGACACTGGTTTCTTTGGGATTTGGACTTGCGCGGAAGCTCCAAAAAGCCAAAATAATGTTAAGGCAACAATAAAAACACAAGAACGTTGCAACATGGTAATGTTTTTTGTATGTAAATTTAGGCCTGATTTTTGTGGTTGGGTCGCTTTTGTTAAAATAAATCTGAAAAGGCGGTGTTCCATAATCCCTGAACAATATGGCCCTGAGTCAAAGTTTACAACAAAAGCTGCTTCAGAAACTATCGCCTCAGCAGATTCAATTGATGAAGCTGTTACAGGTGCCTACTGCAAATCTGGAAGAGCGGATTAAGGAAGAATTGGAAGAGAATCCCGCGCTGGAACAGTCTGATGATACACACGAAGAGCATGATGACGACGCTAAGGACGAGTTTGATAATGAAGAAGACGATTTTGAACCCGATGGCAGTGAAGACGAATATGCGAATCTCGATATCAGCGAGTATGTGCGTGATGACGATGACGTAGCGGATTATAAACTTCGCGATGATAACTATCCGGAAATTGACGAGAAGCGCACGCTTCCATTCAGAATTGAAACCACATTTCACGATTACCTTCTTGAACAGTTGCGTATGCTGAACCTTGACGAGAGGCAGCGTAAGATTGCAGAGCAAATAGTGGGAAGCATTGACGACGATGGATATTTGCGGAGGGAACTGGGCGCCATCGTGGATGACCTGGCTTTTCGCCAGAATATCACTGCTACTGAAGCAGAAGTTGAGAACCTGATATTACAAATCCAGAAATTCGATCCTCCCGGCGTTGCCGCCCGCAATTTGCAGGAAAGCCTATTGCTGCAATTGGATAGAAAAAAGGAGGAGGGAAGGGATGTACAGGTGGCCATAGATATTCTGGAGAAATATTTCGACGAATTCACCAAGAAGCATTACGAAAAAATTCAACGGGGTCTCAACCTTTCGGATGATGACCTGAAAGCCGCCATTAACCAGATCATTAAACTCAATCCCAAACCTGGTGGCCAGGTGGGTGACAACCACAAAGGAGAGAGTTATGTAATACCCGATTTCTTTATCCACAATAATGGGGGAATATTGGAACTCACCCTCAATTCTAAAAATGCACCCGACCTGCGCATCAGCGAGGGTTACAGGGAAATGCTGCGGGAATATGACAAAGGCAGTAAGAAGGATAAGAGGCAAAAAGAGGCCATTCTTTTTATTAAGCAGAAGATTGATGCGGCAAAATGGTTTATTGATGCTATAAAGCAGAGACAAAATACTCTCTACACCACCATGCATGCCATCATGGATTATCAAAAGGAATTTTTCAGAACCGGGGATGAAACCACGCTGAGACCGATGATCCTGAAAGACATTGCGGAAATTACAGGCCTGGATATTTCTACGGTGAGCCGGGTGGCGAACAGCAAGTTCGTGCAGACTGAATTCGGTACCTACCGTTTGAAATATTTCTTCAGTGAATCATTGAGCACTGATAGTGGGGAAGAGGTGTCCACAAGAGAGGTGAAAAAAATCCTGAGCGATATGGTAGAAAATGAAAGCAAGAAAAAACCGCTGAGTGATGAAAGGCTTACAGAAATGCTTCAACAAAAAGGTTATAATATTGCCCGCAGAACCGTGGCCAAATACCGTGAGCAATTGAATATTCCCGTTGCCAGGTTAAGAAAACAACTATGAGTAGTTTTAATCAGGAATCTGCAATCGACAGTACGCAAAATCCCGTAATCCGTTTCTTGGCCGGTTTTTTCTCTTATCTCTTCCATCCTCTGCTGGTTGGCCTCATGTTGACCGCTTACCTGATCTATGGGCAGTCGGATTTTTTTACTGGTATTTCTGCGCAAAGCAGGCTACAGTACCTTGTGATTTATATTTTCAATGGCGTTTTTCTGCCATTTTTTGGCGTATTACTTTGCAAAGCGCTTGGCTTTGTGCAATCCATTTATCTGAGAACTCAAAAGGAGCGGATTTTACCATATTCCATAAGTATCGTATTTTTTTTCTGGACCTTTTATGTTTTCAGGCATAAGGCCGACACGCCACTCATTCTGGCACAGGTAAGCCTGGGTATTTTTCTGGCAACGAGCCTCGCATTCATCTTCAATATTTTTTTCAAGATCAGTATGCATGCAACGGCAGTTGGCGGACTGGTTGGATTTTTTCTGGTCTTATTATATAGCTCTTCCGGAGGGGCGGCACTGGGTCCGGCTCTATTATTATCGGTATTGATTGCTGGAATTGTATGCAGCTCAAGGCTTATTGTAACCGACCATCACATGATGGATATTGTATTTGGACTGATTCTCGGTATTGCCTGTCAGCTCGTGTCTGCCGCTATTATTTGATTCATTCTATTCTGAATTTGGTTGGCCTCAACCATTTTGAGGAGGCCAATTATCGGCCACATGCCGGGAATTGAAATGTAGGATTCTTTTAGTACGGTGCAGAGTAGCATGCCTCTTGAATAAAAAAAGAAAGCCCAGTCTCCGTAGCAGACCGGGCCTCAACCTAACCATTCTTACATCCCACCTTTAACCGTTAAGAATTTTGGAATATCTGAGATATTTCTTGTTGGGCGAATAGATAAAAAGGCAGGTACCATCTTTGATGGCTTCGATTATTTCCTCGTGCTCTTCCATGGGAATGGCGGGGCATCCAAAACTTCTTCCAAGGTGACCTCTCGAGCTGATATAATCTTCTTCGGCATAATCTGCTCCATGCATCACGATCCTTCTTCTGAAGGCTTTGTCGTTGATGCCTCTTTCAATCCCCTGCAGCCGGAGTGAAAAACCATTATCTCCATTATAGGTATTCTGTGTAATATAAAAGCCCAGACTACTCTTATTGGAGGAGGGCATGTTAGAAAACCAGCGGGCGTAATCCATGCCTGAATTCCTGCCGTCTGCAACCAATGTATTAAATAATAGTTAGCGATTCTTACGGTCGATCACATAA
>CALFNL010000453.1 GCA_937902875.1 uncultured Bacteroidota bacterium
CTCCATGCCTGGTGCATATTTCCCTGACCCTTTTCCAATAAGCTTTGGATGGCACCTGAACATCAGTATTCCGTATAGTCTCAGCAATGAAGGCCCCCACCTCCCCCTCTTTTTCGATTACATATTCAAGGTAGTCGGCGTAGTGTACGTCATTCACCGCATCCACATTTCCAAACTGAGAACGGTACATAACAGGCGGCGGAATCCTTTCCACACCCGGCATCAATGGGCCCATTCCCTTTCGAAACACACGTTCACCCCCAACCGCAATAGCGTCCATCGAGGCGCCATGAAACGAATCCCAGAGCGATACCACCTTATACCGTCCGGTAACCGCCCTTGCAAGCTTAAGCGCCATCCCCACCACCGAGGTCCCTCCCGGCGCTAACAACACCCTGTTCAGGTCACCGGGTAACAAAGAAGCCAGTTTTTTTGCGCATTCAATGGCTGGTATATTGGTGTAACGACGTGGACTGAATGGCAATGAGTCCATTTGGGCCTTTACCCTTTCCGTAATGAATGAATTCCTATATCCTAACTGGTGCACATTGTTGCCATGAAAATCCATATAGCGTTTCCCACTGAGGTCGGTTAGGTATATTCCTTCACAGGATTCAAGCACGTCGAGGCAGGGTGTGGACATGGACTGATGCAGGAAATAACGTTCGTCTTCGTCTAACCATTTATAGGTTTCAGAATCCTGAATCACGCCATACCAGTTTTTTCTGGATGCAGACAAATTGATGTCACCTTCCGTGCGGCTATAGATATCATTCATACTATAAAATTAAACCGAATCAGCATTATTTCGTAAAATTCCATCCTCCCCGAAATGCCCGCCATTAAACGGCACTTGGGTGAGGAGGCTAACATGCTTAATTTCGCAGATTAGTAGTTTGGAATGAGTGTTAAAGATTATTACAAGATACTGGAACTGTCACCAACTTCTACACCGAAGGAAATCAAGCAGAGTTACAGGCGGCTTGCCCTGCAATTCCATCCCGATAAGAATCCTGGCAACCCCACGGCAGCCATCAATTTTCGGGAAATACAGGAAGCCTATGAAGTGCTTTCCGATCCCGAGAAAAGAAGCCGGTATAATTATCAACTGCGTAAACCTTTGCGCGCTGCAACATCGGTTGATTTAGTATTTTCACCTCAGGATATTCTGGCGGCTTCCCTTGCAATTGGGAAATCTGTTTCCCTGACGGATATATTCAGGATGAATAAGGAATCTCTTAATCATGAAATCCTGCAATTACTTTCTCCCAAAAATTTGGAAACGCTCACCCGCGCCGGCATGAAAAATCTAAACCGACAAGTGATTAATGAGATTCTATATGCAATTAGCCCCCTGCCCTATCATTTGCTTGGGCCGATTCTGGAAAACCTGGTCGTGCTCGCCGAAAACGATGATTCGATCCTTGAAAAAATCAACAACTACAAAGAACAAAGAAAATGGAGGAACCGCTGGGACAGATCTTACCCCTGGCTGGTGTTGATCCTTACAATCCTGCTTTGCTGGTTGATCTATTCATCTGCTGGCAGATAGAACTACAGATTTCAAAAGCTGCTGCGTACAAAGTGATTCAGGGTACCAGGGTCCCAGGAACCTGGTACTATTATGCGACGGATAGTGAACAGCGGATCAGTTTGATCGCGCTTGGCAGAAAGCTGAAAGGCAGCCAGGAATCCTCTTTGTTTCAATTGCACAATAGCCTGCTGATCCCATAAACCAAAAGGATACGCGAAGTATTGAATAGGCTTGCCCGTAATTTCCTCTAATTGCCTGGTAGGCTTATCCAGCTGGGTGATCCAGTCTTTGTCCTGGTACTGCTTCACGTTATGATGGTCCCAGGTGTGGGAACCAACCACATGTCCCTCATTGGCCAATTCCTTTACCTGGTCCTTTGTCATGTAACGGGGTCTCCCCAAAGTAACTGTCATGATGAAGAAAACCCCTTTGAATCCGTATTTCTTCAATTCAGGAAGGGCAAAAGTGTACTGGTCAAGGTCGGTGTCGTCAAACGTGAGCATTATGGGTTTGGAAGGGAGTGGCGTTCCATTATTCAGGTAAGCATATAATTCATTGGGAAGCACCGTGTGAAATCCGCTATCGGCCAGCCATTTCATTTGGGCCGAGAAATTGGCAGGTGGCACAATATAATCTTTCGCTCTTTTTGAATCTGATGGCTTCCAGTTGCGAATCTGGTGATAACAAAGAATGGGGACTTCTTTTCTGGAAAGTACAGTGGAGGCATCAGCTAAAGGCACCTGAATTCTTGCGGGCATACTATCCTTGGAAACTGCCTTTTGCGATCCATATTCCGGCTTTTTGGATTCATCTGGCGCCGATGCGCATCCTGCGCCAATGATAACAAGAATGGACACTACAAATACAAACTGGTTTTTCATGGTAGTTCTAACGCATTTTCAACGTTACCCGTATTGTGCTATAACAAATTATTTATGCACGCAAATATAAATCGCGGACGGTATAGAAAAATCGCGTTGATAAAATCAATTGCAATTCATTCGTTAAGATCAGATATCGAACTGGTTCGCGACTGTATTCTTCCAGAACGGGATCACCTGGTTTTATCTTACAATAAATTCCGCAGGTTGCCACAATCAAGTACAATTGGCATTTCTTCCGGCCCTGCACCGGGCCATTGTGCTGAATCTGCAATTGCAGCAGGAAATTCAAAGAGCCGCTGCTTCCATCTGAGATTCCGAATCCTGGTTCGGGCCCGATTGGGGAAGAACTACAATTCCCTGAATTCCAACCATGAATCCCGGCTCTCCTGGTATCGCCATTTCTCCCTGGCTTCGGCATGCCGCTTTGGGAAGCAATGCGGAACTCATTTTTTTAGAGCCATCCCAAAGGGCCTTACAATTGCATAATACTTTGTAAAAAAACCATATATTTGCTGAAATTTTAATACCAATACATTTAAAAATGGACAACAAAATCCAGGGAACCGTCAAGTTTTTCAATGAAGAAAAAGGATTCGGTTTTATTAAGCACGATGATTCCAATAAGGAAACATTTGTACACGTAAGCGGATTGATCGATAAGATCAAGGAAAATGACAGGGTCGAGTTTGACCTCCAGAATGGAAAAAAAGGAATGAACGCCGTAAATGTGAAACGGATCTGATATAATGATCTTTCTTCAACAAGTGCTTATGGCCGCAACATTTTGCGGCTATTTTTTTGCCATCCAATCAAGGTTCAGGCCGGTTACAGGAAGAAACTTGCATCCAAGCCCTGCTAATATTATCTTTTCGTCTGTCACAAATAAAATAATCAGGTATGCAATCCTATAATTGGAACCAATTCACCAGAAGGGTGACGATAAAATCGCCGCCTCAGGCAATTTATGATGCTTGGACCAGTTCTGAAGGAATAGAATCCTGGTTTTTGCGAAAGGCGAGCTTTACCAGCTCCTCCGGTATTTTGAGAGAAGGCAAGGATCCCATACAGGAAGGGGATCATTATGAGTGGCTTTGGTTCGGCTATGATGACACGGTAGTGGAAAGAAACAGGATCATGAAGGCGAATGGTGTAGATTCTCTACAATTTGGATTTTCAGGGGGTTGCATAGTGTCGGTGCACATCAGGTCACAACAAGGCGAAAATATCTGTGAACTGGTGCAGCAGATGACACCACCCGATGAAAAGGATAAGCAATTTTTCTTTATTGAGTGCGGACGGGGTTGGACGTTCTATTTGGCCAAT
>CALFNL010000454.1 GCA_937902875.1 uncultured Bacteroidota bacterium
CGTATGTTCCGGCCTGATCTAAAATTAATTTGGGATTGGGATCCGTGAATGTTTTATGGTATCCGTTTGAAGAGCTGATATCCCATTCAAATTTCAAAGCACCCTGATCATATTTATCGTAGTCCAATGTGCCACTGGAAGACAGTGCCACCTGGAAGGGGATGGATCCGGCAATCCTGTTTGCCGAAGCTTCCACAGAAGGCTTTCGGTTACCCTGGTTATATTCAATCCGGATAAGAGCGGAATTTGCGTTGCCCCTGAACCAGGCACTGCCATATTCCAAAACGTAGAGGTCTCCTTCGGGTCCAAATTTCATATCAATGACACTGCTAAAATTTTCTTTAGGTAATATCTGTTCCATGGATTGATAGTCGCCGTTCTTATTCATGGTGACCGCCATGATCCAGCCGCGCATGAAATCGGTGATTATCCATTTGTCTTCGAAATAATCGGGCCACACTCTGGCAGCCTTAGTAAAATCGGTTTTGTGAAAAATTGGTCCCCCTACTGCGCTTCGTCCCGAGCTTCCTACGAGGGGAAAACTATCCGAAATGCCGTAGGGATACCAGATGAAGGCTTTGTGTGCCGGCGGTAATTCCCGGAGCCCGCTGTTATTGGGCGAATTATTCACCGGGTGTTCCGGATTGAATTTTTCACCATAGGTACTGTCTGCATAATTATATTTTACATAGGCCTTGTTATCGCCTATAAAATAAGGCCAGCCAAAAAAACCCGCCTTGCGCGCCTGGTTAAATTCATCGTATCCTCTCGAGCCATATACCGAATCCACCGAGGCATCTGGCCCTACTTCTCCCCAATAGAGCCAGCCGGTCTTGCTGTCTATGGAAACGCGCCATGGATTTCGATCGCCCATGATATAGATTTCGGGACGGGTTTTTGAAGATCCTTTGGGGAAAAGGTTTCCTTCCGGTATGGTGTAACTGCCATTCTCCCTCGGGAGGATGCGAAGTATCTTGCCCCGCAAATCATTTGTATTTCCCGAGCCCCGCTGATCATCCCAACTTGACCTGCCCGCGCGTTCGTCATAAGACGCGGTGCCCGATTCAGGATTGGCCGTATTGTAACCCACTGCCAGGTATAAATTCCCATCCTTATCAAAGGCCATGCCTCCACCGGTATGGCAGCAGGTTTCTCTTTGAGTAGGTATTTCCAAGATGATCTTTTTGGTAGCAGAGTAGAGTGAATCACCCTGCAGTTCACAGCGGGCCACTACAAATTTTGGAATGCCAGGGTCTGAATAATAAAGGTAAATCCAATGATTCTCTGCAAATTTTGGGTCGGCGATAATCCCCATCAGACCTTCCTCCGCTTCACTGCTCACACCTTCTTTTGACACATATTTTGTATTTACGGGGATGGTGGTGATGAGATTGATTTCATTGGTTTTTGTATTGAACATTTTGAGCGCGCCTTTTCGCTCAATAATCAGGATGCGGCCATCATTCAGAAAGCTCATCATCATCGGTTCGTCCATGCCTTCCGTCAATACCACTTTGGTGAATCGATTCTCTTCCGGCGGTTCGGAAGCCGTGGGGGCCTGCTTTTGTTTGCAGGAAAAAATCGATATGAAAAATAAACAACAAAAGACCAGGGCAGTTTTCAACAACCCTTTCCGGATAAACAGTTGTTCTGGCATATTTGGGCGATTAAGCAATTAAAATGAATGGTTTCGAATGACTGCCTTCACCAATACAATTTTGCTGCATTGGTTCCTGAGAAATATCAGAATGTATATTTCAGGTTATTGACCTGCCACTATAAAATTATTCGGTTCATAAATAAACACTTCACTTATTTCTTTTCCCCGCTCATATTCCGGAAAAGATTTCTCCGGTGCCAATACCCTATGATCTTTTTCCACCACTATATCCCTGGCCAGCGCGAAGCCCGCCTTCCTGATAAAATTTCTCGATGAGGAGCCTATTTTCACTGTGTAGTTGCCCGCTTCGGCTATCCATGAAGTGGATTGGGTATCAAAGGAAGCGAGGTCAGAAGCATGGAGGGTGAAGGTTATGGTTTGAGATTGGCCTGGTTGCAGGAGTCTTGTCTTGCCAAAAGCCTTGAGTTCTTCCTCCGGCTTATCCAATTTTTTTGCCGGTGCGCTAATGTATAACTGCACTACTTCTTTGCCGGCAACCTGGCCCTTATTGGTAACTGTTATAGTTACCCTAAGCGCGTCCCTGAATGTAGTGCCGCTCAACCTGATATCGCCGTAATTAAAATTTGTATATGAAAGTCCATAACCGAATTCGTAGGCTGGTTGAATGTTGAATGTATTGTAATAACGGTATCCTACGTATATTCCTTCCTGATAAACCACTTCCGCGGGAATTTCCTTTCTGCCAAAACTGCCTGTAGTAGCCTGTTCAGGGAATTCCTTTCCCGGGAAATTCCGGGAACCGGGTACGTCTTTATATTCAACAGGGAAACTGGAAGCCAGTCTTCCGGATGGATTCACTTTTCCACTAAGGATGTCGGCAATGGCATTTCCGCCTTCGAGCCCTGGTTGCCAGGCGAGCAGGATGGCATCTGGCTGATCTCTCCAACTGGCGATTTCAATAACGCCACCAATATTCAATACCACTATCAGTTTCTTGTTTTTGGCATGAAATACCTGAGATATTTTGCCGATCAGGTCTTTTTCATTAGGTGACAGGTAAAAATCATTTTCCAATTTCCGGTCTGCGCCTTCACCCGCATTTCTGCCGATTGTATAAATCGCTATATCGGTCTCACTGGCCTTGCTCAAAATGAGCTCATCACTCAAACTCATTTCTTCCACGGGTTTGGGTGTGTCGAAGAATCCACGGGGCTTGGGACGCTTCGCTTTTTCTTCTTCCAGGTATTTTTCATATATCTGAGCCAGGGAAGCATCCGGTTCATAGCCGGCATTCGCAAGTCCCTGAATAAGGGAGATGGTGTAGGCCTTGTTCACATTGCCACTCCCGGTTCCTCCGGCAATGATATCATAGGAGCCATTTCCGAAAACGGCTATCTTCTTCTCTGTCTTGATGGGGAGTGCATGATTTTCATTTTTCAGGAGCACCATTCCTTCCGCCGCCGCCTCACGTGATACGGCAGCGTCTTTTTTCAGATCGGGATGATCGGAATATTTATATTTTTTAAAGCTGGGGGATCGCAGGATCAGATTCAGCATCCTTGCCACATTTTCATCCAGAACTTTTACATCGAGGGAATCGTGTTTAACTGCTTCTATGATCCTTGTTGATTGCTGGGGAGTGCCCGGCATTAATAGATCATTCCCCGCAATCATCTGTGCGATGGGGTCCCTGCCTCCAAACCAGTCTGTCATGACGAGGCCCTTAAAACCCCACTCTTTTCTCAAAATGGTCGTCAGCAGGTCACGCTCCTGGGAAGTATAGGTGCCATTGATCTTGTTGTAGGAACTCATCACAGTCCAGGGCTGCGATTTTTTAACAACCGTCTCGAATCCCTTCAGATAGATTTCCCTTAATGCCCTTTCACTCACAATAGTATTGATGGTATTTCTATTGGTTTCCTGATTATTTGCGGCGAAATGTTTGATGGAAGTACCCACCCCATTGGCTTCGATCCCGTTTACGAGCGCTGCGGTGAGTTCACCCGACACTAGCGGATCTTCTGAAAAGTATTCGAAATTTCTGCCACCGAGTGGATTTCTGTGTATGTTCAATGCAGGCGCCAGCAATATGTCAACTCCGTATTCATGCACTTCACTGCCCAGGGCGAGACCCACTTTTTTCAGCAGGGACGTATCCCAACTGGATGCCAGCAAAGTGGCTACTGGAAATGCTGTTGCATAATAAGTGCGCGAACTGTCTTTATTTCTAATAGGAGATATTCTAACACCGGCGGGCCCGTCGCACACTGTGATAGACGGAATGCCCAGGCGGGGAATTGCAAAACTGGTTCCTGCAGCCCCTGGTACTGATTTTTCAGCGGGCCCTTTATTCGGGGCCTGTGCTGCACCCGGCATCCGAAAACCGCCACCTACCAGAAGTTTAGCCTTTTCCTCCAGTGTCATGGCGGCGATCACTTCGCTGATGGAATTTTTGCCGAGCTGTGGTAAGTTTTTTGAAGAATTTTGTGCGGAGGCAATCAAAGGCATGAAGAAAATCAATGCCAGGAACTGAAATAGTTTCATGAAACAGTTGGTTTTGATTTATGAGCAATCATCCTGCTACGGCAGTCTGTAGCAGGATGCAATTAATTCAATACCTTCTTTCAGTAGCCCGGGTATTTCGATTATCCTCCCATTTGCCCCGCATTTTGTAAACCTTCTCCCTGGCTTTTCAGGTTCTGGCGTTTGAACAGGGTCACGTCCATCTTTCCGAAGCGATAGGTAAAATTCAAGCGGACCATGTGCGGATTATTCAACCTGTAATATTCCTGAACGAAATAGATGCTTTCTGAATGCTGATCAGATTTTCTGGTGCCAAAAATATCACTGAAACTAAGGGTCACCGTGGCGGCATTATTTTTTAAGAAGCTCTTCTTAATGGCTGCATCCAGGCTCCAGAATGGCCTGATAAAGCCCTGGGAGGAAGATTGCGCCTGTGAAGGAGGTCCAAAGCCACCCTGGCCACTGCTCACGGGAAGATTGGTCTTTGACTGGTAGTCTCCCGAAACCTGTATCGTAAAATTCTTGGGTAGCTTAAAGTTGTTATTTAGTTTACCGAACCAGCTCCACAAAGCGTTCTGGGAGGAGCCACTGACATTATCCGTATTGATCTTTGAATTGTAAAGATTAATATTGGTAGTGAGGTCCCACCATTTTCTGATTGTGTTCACGGAAGTAAATTCGGCTCCCGCAGAATAGCTCGAATTGGCGTTGATATAGGTGTTGATGAGATCCTCCTTTCCGGTTACGGCATTCGTTCCGCGATCGAGATAGCGGGTTATGAGATTGGTGGAATGCTTATAGTACACGGATGCCAGAATATTGTTATTACCCTTGAAGGTTTTGCCGTAGGAAACTTCAAAGGAATTGGTGAATTGAGGCACCAGGTTGGGATTGCCTCCTGTAATATTGAGACTGTCTGTATAGTCTGTATAAGGAATCAACTGGAAGAAATTCGGCCTGTTGATCCTGCGCGTGTAGCTGAATTGAAGTTCCTGCTTGCTCTTTAGCTTTTGACTCAGGAATACGGAAGGGAAAAGACTTATGGGGTAGCTATTGCTGAATTTCTCCCCGGTATTGGTTAGTTCTCCCGAATAACTGGAACGCTCCCCGCGAAGACCCAACTGGTAGCCAAAATTCTTGATGGAGCTGGTCACCGACACGTAGGCAGCATACACATTGTTGTTGTTCTTATAATTATTGGTGGCATTGGGAATCTTGATAAAATCAGGGGCTCCCGGGCTTTGAATAAAAGTTTCGTTATTGTTTACGATATTGGTAAGCTGCGCTCTTAAGCCCGTTTCTAGTTTTACTTTCCCTTTAAAGGGATTTACATAATCCGTTTGAACGGTGAAAAATTTATTGTTTCCATCAGAAAGCACCTGTTGAAACTGAGTTCCTGTAACTGATCCCGGCTGATCGTAATAATCGGTTGCATACATGGCCGTGCTTTTGTTTTTGCCCGAAAAATAATTCATGTCTGCCGTGAGTTCTTCACCCGCCTTTGGAAAATTATGTTTCATTCCCAGTTGAAGTCCTTTGGCGTTGAATTCTCTTTTACTATTTGAGGCCCGCTCACTGTATTTGCTGACCGTTCCGGAGGGATAGAGGCTGTCGGTATTGATACCTATCGTTTCGCCTGGCTTGAATTGACCATGCACTATGATGCCTGCTGTAGAAAGGGTAGTTCTGTTCGTTACAAAATAATCCAGCCCCAGCCTTCCAAATACAAATGCGCCATTGGTCTTATTGTTGTTTTGCTGGTGAATTTGCGTGGCCGTATCTCCAAAATTCAGGCGATCCGTTGTGCCCGAAGACCTGTTCTTCATTTGGTTTGCCATGGTTGCCGCGGAGAGATTGATCTTACCCTGCCTCACATTGAAATTGCCTCCTCCATTTATGGAGCCCCACTTGTCAACTCCTGCCATCAGGTTCCCATTGTATCCTGATTTCTTATTCTTCTTGAGAACTATATTCAATATTCCTGCATTGCCACCGGAGGCGTCGTATTTGGCGGATGGATTGGTGATC
>CALFNL010000455.1 GCA_937902875.1 uncultured Bacteroidota bacterium
GGAGAAAGCCCCCGGATTAGATTATGAACATTTTCAACCGGCTGATTCCAATCGATCCTGCAGGTTTCAGTGGAAATTTTAGGAGCGCGCTTCAGTAGGGAAGGATCAGGCAGGGGCTCCTGTGGCCTTTCCCGGAGTGTTCCGTCAGCCAGGCCCTGAACGGTTCTAACCAATAGGCCGGCGCCAATAATTTTCATGCGGTCATGCAATTCACCCGCGGTGTCATCATCACCAATGGAAATTCTTTCCTGCAACAGGATATCTCCTGTATCAATTTCCTGCTTCATTTTGAAAGTGGTGACACCGGTTTCCCTTTCACCATTTATAATGGCCCAATTGATGGGGGCGGCTCCGCGGTATTGGGGAAGCAGGGATCCATGCAGGTTGATGGTTCCCATGGGAGGCATATTCCATACCTGCTCGGGCAACATCCTGAATGCTACCACAACCTGCAGGTGGGCATCAAGGGCCCGCAGGGAATTCAGAAAATCCGGGTCTTTTAATTTAAGTGGTTGAATAATGTTCAATTGGTGTTGCTGCGCGAATTTTTTTACCGCACTCCCCTGAACTTTCATTCCACGCCCCGCAGGTTTATCCGGCGCGGTAACCACTCCTGCAATCTTGAAACCTGCCTCCATCAATGATTCCAGCGAAGGCACTGCAAAATCAGGCGTTCCCATGAAGACGATTCGTATGGAAGATAGCGTGGACATTGGTTGTGACAATCAGTTTATGAAAGGTGAACAGATTGAATTTAAGGGAATCGGAATTTGAATTTAGAACAGCAAAAATAAATCAGTATTCCAGGAACATTCAGCGTGCAAAATCAGGGTATAGCAAATATTTTTTACGGATGAGTTTAAACTTACCAAGGGCCGGTTCCCAACTTTCACGAATCATGGTTTCGCTCTTGCCTGCTTTGATCTGTTGCATGAGCCGGTCGCTACCTGCCAAGCGGTTAAAGGAGCCATTTTGCAGGAAGAAATTTTCTTTGTGTGGAAATAATTTATAGGATTCCAGCAACCATTTAAGCTGAAATTTATTACCTATTTTCCGGAGCACTTCATCTGCACTGCCCGACAGGTCCCATCCATAGCAGGTTTGATTTACCAGTTTGGGATTCCTTGCGCCCTCCATGCTCCTGGGCGTAAAAGCGGTTAGAGATGATGGTAAGGCAGGATGGCCGAATACCTGGAATGGTTTGGTGGTACCCCTTCCTTCGCTCAACACGGTTCCTTCAAAAAGGCAGGTGGAAGGATAGAAATAAACGGATTGGATATCCGGCAAATTAGGAGAAGGCTTTACCGGCAAAACATATTTGCTTTTGTGTGTATAGTTAGCGCAGGGAATAACTATGAGCTGGAATTTCTTTTTCAAACCCATCGGCCAGTCTGCTTTCTGCATGATCACAGGGTCCAGCCATTTTTCACCCAACAGCATTTTCGCGTATTCTCCCAAAGTCATTCCATACACTATCGGAATCGGCTGCATGCCCACAAATGATTTGAATTTTCTGTCCAGTACTGGCCCATCCACATAAAAGCCATTGGGATTGGGCCTGTCGAGCAGGATCAGGGGCTTATTGTTTTCGATGGCGGCCTCAATATAATATTGCAGGGAGGAAATATATGTATAGAAACGAACCCCCACATCCTGGATATCGAAAATTAAAATATCCACATCGCTCAATTCCGCTGCCGAGGGTTTATTATGTGTGCCATACAGTGAAATTACAGGAATACCTGTTTCTGCATCCACTGAATTATT
This sequence comes from uncultured Bacteroidota bacterium, assembly GCA_937902875.1. Taxonomy (GTDB): domain Bacteria; phylum Bacteroidota; class Bacteroidia; order Chitinophagales; family Chitinophagaceae; genus PSRI01. The sequence goes on from CALFNL010000455.1 coordinate 1,768, forward strand.
CACTTCTTCTCCGGCATCGGCCTTGCCTCTGAATCCATGCTCGGGTGAAAATATTTTTCTGATCAGCACTCCTTTTTCCTTCAGTAGATCTACCAGGTGTTTATCACCTACCATGGAAGTCTGGTTGGCAAATATCGCCACCGATTTTCCTTCAAGAATTGGAAGGTATTGATCGAAACGTGCGGCCCCGGGGAGAATCTTTGGCTGGTATCTGAATGCGCCGCGATCGCCCCCTTTCAATTTTGATGATATTCCAACGCCCGGGTTCGGGGAGAAGGGGGACAATATTGCATGTAGAAACAATAAGCTACTGTAAAGAATAAACGGTTTCACCAATGAAGGCATCATGATTTATTGGCTTTAGATTCTTAAAATTTCCGGTCTGCCCAAAAAATTCAGGCTCGAAAAATATGGCTGGTATACCAGATGATTTTGATTGAAAATCAGTCATTCGGAAGCTCAAATATCTGGAAAACTTTTAAAAGAAAAATCAGGAAAACCTTTATCTTTCGTGCGTAAATAAGCCGCATTTTCCGTTCTCTAGCCTTTTTGCATTTGCAGTGGATGAAGGGCCCAATCAATCCCGGGCCTGGCAGGCAAATAGTGCCGGTAAGAAAGTTAAGCGGCGATTTCGGTATTATTCATTCAAATTATTTGTATGCAACAGGTTAAAAAAGGCGATGTGGTTCGTGTGCATTACACAGGTCGTCTATTGGATGGCAACCAATTTGATTCATCGGCGGGTAGGGATCCTCTGGAATTCACCGTTGGCGCAGGGGAAATGATCAAAGGATTTGATTCGGGCGTGTTGGGAATGGCGATAGGGGAAAAGAAAGTGATCAATATTTCGCCGGAAGACGCGTATGGGGAGCGGAATGAGGAAGCAATCATTGAATTTCCACGGGAGCATGTACCCGCCGATATGAAGTTGGAAGAAGGCATGCACCTTACCTTGAGGAACCAGGAGGGACAACCCATTCCGGTGGTGGTTACAGGATTCAGAGAGGAAATTATTATTCTGGACGCCAATCATTTCCTTGCCGGAAAAGAATTGGTATTCGATATAGAATTGGTTGAGATCTTATAGGCATAACCCCAGGGAATGCAAAATCGTTCTCCGTTTTTTAAGAAATTGCTGAATGCTATTTTTGCAGCAAAGGACATCTATGTTTGCCGATTATTTTTTTACAACTACAGACAGGTTTTTGCGTTATGTGCAGATTGATACGCAGAGTGACCCTCACGGCACCGGCTTCCCTTCAACAGAGAAACAGAAAAACCTCTCACGGTTAATCATAACCGAACTACAGGCGATGGGTGTCAGGGATGCGTTCCTGGATGATTTCGGATATGTTTATGCCGGCATTCCGCGCAATACCCCAAAAGATGTTCCCGTTATTTGCTTTTGTGCTCATGTAGATACTTCACCCGATTGCCCGGGGGCCGGGGTAATACCGCTCATACATCAAAACTACCAGGGCCAGGCCATTGTATTGCCTGATGATCAAAGCCAGGTTATTACAACAAAGGATCATCCTTATCTATTGCAAAAGATTGGAGAGGATATTATTACCGCCTCCGGCACTACCCTTTTGGGAGCCGATGATAAGGCAGGCATTGCGGTGATCATGGATATGGCAAATTTTTTCTGCAGCCATCCTGATATTAAACATGGGCCTATTAAGATCCTGTTCACGCCGGATGAGGAAATTGGCAGGGGCGTTGACAAATTGGATCTGAAAAAACTGGGCGCCGATTTTGCCTATACCCTTGACGCAGGCCCACGTGGATCATTGGAAGACGAAACTTTTTCAGCCGATGCCGTCGCAATCACCATCCACGGCATCAGTTCGCATCCGGGTAGTGCAAAAGGGAAGATGCAGAATGCCCTGAAGATCGGTGCCGAATTGATTGCTGCATTGCCCAATACCAGTCTCTCGCCGGAGACCACGGAGGGGAGAGAAGGATTTATTCATCCCGTTCATATGGCGGGAATCCCCGAAAAACTGACTATCGAATTCATCATACGCGATTTCAGCACCAATAAGCTCCGCGAATATGAATTGCTCCTGCACCAAATCATGGAGAACGTTCTTTTGAGATATCCGGGCGCCCGGGCAGATTTCGAGGTGAAGGAACAATATCGTAACATGAAAGAAGTTTTAGATAAGTATCCTCATGTTTCCGAATATGCAAAGGAAGCCATCAGGAGGGCAGGCATCAAACCCCTGCTTACGAGTGCCCGGGGCGGGACTGACGGATCGCGCCTGTCTTTTATGGGCTTACCCTGCCCCAATATTTTCACCGGGGAAATGGCCTTTCATGGGAAACATGAGTATGTGAGTGTGCAAGATATGCATAAAAGCGTGGAAACCATCGTGCACCTGGCATGTTTGTGGGAAGAGCGGTCAGGGGTCGAATCAGCGAACCTGGCCGGTAGCCCCGGAACATAATAGAATTGAGTGCAGCCTTCATTGCCTTGAATAGCTGGACTGCGCCGAAATTGCCGGTATAACGAAGGGGCTTACCCGATTCATGAATTTACCGGAGGTGATCTGCCAAAGGGTTGAATGAATGGATTAGGCTAACAGGGCTTTGAATCTTCCTCTGCATCAAGACTTCATATAACAGTATAGCATGCCTCATGTATCGCTTGCGGATCATATGGATATTGGCGATTGCCGGATGCGCACCGTCATTGTTTGGCCAGAGCCTGGTGGCTAATGGAGGCTTTGAAGATGAGAATACCTGTACGGAATTGAAGGCCAAATGCGCACCCGAGGCCTGGTTTATTTTTTCCCGCGAACAACGTTATATCAACAAGCCAAACTATGCGTTCGAAGGCTCCTGCTTCATTAGCATGATCATTTTGAACAGAATGCAGAAGGGGAAGCGTACTTTTATTGAATCTAAATTACTTTGCCCCCTGAAGGTGGGGAATAAGTATAGAGTATCCATGATGGTTAGAGCCGAACCCGTAGAAAAGAATTTCCTCTATGTCCATTTTCGCAAGAATGATATGTTTCTCGTGAGGCAATGGACGGAACTTGTCACGGATCCCTCCCAACTGATTTCTTATTCCAAAGTTGAACCGACTACTAAGAAGGGCTGGAACAAGGTGGAATTTGGATACACTGCCAACGGTTCCGAACAATGGCTGGTAATAGGACATCTCACCGACGATGAAAACGTGGGTCAAAACAAGGGATTTGATGGCTATGGTAACCTCCTGTATTATATTGATAACGTGTCTGTGTTGCCCGAAGATCCCGATGAAAAAATATGTTCGGACTATGAAGTGGCCAGGAAAGCGATTTATGACGTAAACGAACGTCATTCACTCTTTGACGAAAGAATGCAGCGAATGAAGGATTCCATTTACAACCCTCCAAGAATGGCGAAACCCGCCAGGGCAATAAAGACCGACACATTATTGTTGTCAGATATTTTGTTCGATATCAACAAGAGCACCCTTAACCCTAAATTCACTTTCGAGCTCGATCAAATGGCGGCAAAAATAAAATCTTCGAATTTTTCCCACCTCACCATCGTGGGCCATACAGACAGCGTGGGCACTGAATCTTACAACCAGCAACTTTCAGAAAGCCGGGCAACAACCATCTTTGAATACCTGGTTCAGCAAAAGGGTTTTGATCCGCTGAAGATGGAGCATAGGGGAGAAGGCGAAAGACGTCCTGTGGCCAGCAATGCCGGCGAATTGGGACGTCAACGTAACAGGAGAGTTGAGGTCATCTTATTCAGGCAGGATTAGGGCTAACAGGAGCTTTCCAAATACGCATATACCAATAGAGTGGATAGGCTATGATGCCTGCGAAAACAAGCAGCAATACCCACATGATGCGCTCGGCCCCTTCCAGGAGTTGATTGGTTACCACGTTCACTATGAAATAGATCTTCAGACCCAGGGAAACAATCCCCAACAGGATGGCCAGGCCAAAAACCCAGAAGAAATTGGAGAAGAACCAGTAGGGATCATCCACAGGCATCCTGTGCATCATACTCGAAAAAACAGACGAAAAAATGGCTATTAAATAAACTACCAGCAAGACTGCCGGCAGGAAGCTCAGGATGCCAATTAGTATTTTAGCAGACCTTGTCATGATGCATATTTTCAATCAAGATAATAAAAACTCAATGATTTTATGCCTGTATTAGTTCAGCGGCTGAAAGAATTTCCAGAGTATGAATTGATTCATTTCCGATTCCGGGTGTTTCAGCCGGATCATGAGACCCGGGCCTTTGCCATTTTCATATTTTTTTCCTGAATGTCTTTCATTATGATCAGTGCATGTTCCCTGGAATTTTCAATGAACCACACATGCGTTTCCATGCCTCCGCAAACCACACCGGCCAGGTAAATATTCTTTTGGTTGCTTTCCATGGTGGCCGGATCATAGATTGGCTTCATTTTTTCATCATCAGATAAGTGAATACCCGCGGATCGCAGGAATTCGAAATTGGGCTGGTAGCCGGTCATGGCAATCACATAGTCATTCGCAATGGTTACCTTAGCTTCGGGTGTTAAAACATCCACTTCATTTGGCCTGATGGCCGCAAGTGTTGAATAAAAATATGCTTTAATATTTCCTTCCTTGATTCTGTTTTCAATATCGGGCCTGACCCAATATTTTACCCTCTGTCCTATTTCACCTCCTCTAATTACCATTGTAACTTCAGCGCCCTTTCTGAAAGTCTCGAGTGCAGCGTCAACCGCCGAATTATTGGCGCCCACCACCACCACTTTCTGCATGGCATAGAAATGTGGGTCTTTGTAATAGTGCGCTACTTTAGGAAGATCTTCGCCGGTGACATTCATTTTTATGGGAATATCATAGAATCCTGTTGCCAGGATAATGTATTTAGTTCGGTATTTGCCTTTTGAGGTGACCAGCCTGTAGAAGTTTCCTTCGGGTATTATTTCCTTTACTGTTTCCTGCAAATGGATATTCAGGTGCATGGAAATGGTCACGCGACGGTAATATTCAAGAGCCTCGCTTCGGTTAGGCTTTACATTGGTAGATACAAATGGAATGCCTCCGATCTCCAGTCTTTCGGAGGTGGAAAAGAAAGTCATGTTCAAGGGGTAGTTATAGAGGGAATTCACAAGGCAGCCCTTTTCCAGTATGCAATAGCTGAGACCGGCTTTTTGGGCCTCAATCCCGCAGGCGAGGCCAATCGGCCCTCCTCCAATGATCAGGATATCATAATAAGTATCAGAATGATTGTTTAGCGTCATAGCTTCAAAATTAGTCAGGATTGAGGAGAATGTGTGGAGAATTGAAGAATTAGAATCAGCAATGGAAATCTGGCCTCTGTGATTCCGATTCCTGCATATCACATCCGCGCATTCACAAATAAAAAATCATTATTTTCATTGCTTAAACTCAACTATTATGCAATTCCTCATATCGTATTGGTGGATATTAGTCCTCCTCTTCATCATATTCAGCGGCCTGGTAACCGTTAACCAGGGAACCATTTCAGTGGTCACAATGTTTGGCAAATATAGGCGGATACTCAA
>CALFNL010000456.1 GCA_937902875.1 uncultured Bacteroidota bacterium
ATTTCGAAATACTGAATCTAAGTTTTATGCAATTGCAGGAAATTTCGGGCAGATGAGCCCCATGAGGATAGAATTTGAATTAGTTTTCGATAGTTTTGACGCAATCTTAATAAATCGATCAAATGTTAAATTCCTGGTTACAACAGAAAAATATTGTAATCATTGGAGGTACCGGCGGCCTGGGACTCTCCGCCGCGATGGCCTTCATTCGCGAAGGTGCAAGAGTGGTGGTGGTTGGAAAAGATGAAGAAAGTTGCGAATCCGCAGGAAAAAATCTCGGCTCTCAATCGCGCGTGATCTGTGGAGATGCCATCCACCCCGAAACATCCAAACTTGCGATCAATACGTGTGTGAAGGAGTTCGGAGGACTGGACGGTATCTATCATGTTGCAGGAGGCAGTGGCAGAAAAATGGGTGATGGCCCTCTGCACGAACTGACGCTGGCCGGATGGAATCAAACGCTGGAACTAAATCTCACATCGCTGATGCTTTCTGACCAGGCAGCCATAAATTGGTGGATTGAGAACAAGAAATCCGGTTCCATCCTGAATATCGGATCCGTATTGGCTTTTTCACCTTCACCTGCCTATTTCAGCACCCACGCGTACGCCGCGGCAAAGGCGGCCGTGGTAGGATTCAGCAAATCCATTGCATCGTATTATGCCAAGAATAATATCCGCGTGAATGTGTTGGTACCGGCACTTGTTGAGACTCCCATGTCGCAACGAGCGGTCAACGATGAATTGATCCTGTCGTTCATCAAGACCAAACAACCGCTGGATGGCGGAAGGATCGGGAAGCCGGCAGACCTGGATGGGTTGGCAATCTATTTCATGTCGGATTTTTCAAAATTCACCACCGGACAGGTGATTGCGGTGGACGGAGGGTGGACTATCAGTGAAGGGCAAACAGGCTAGCCTGTAAAACATTCGATTTGTTTGGAAACACAGCAGATGTTCAGGCTCCATGTGGGGCGGAATCGAATTTTATTAAACTAAATCAGTAATATGCAGGACCTCTCTCATAAAAGAGGCAGCATTCAGTTTGTATGATAAAAAAATTGTGAATATGCCGGCTTCTGTAATCGGAATTGATCTGGGATGCACTAATATAAAAGGTGTATTGGTAAATGAAGAAGGAAAGCTTCTGGAAGAGTTGCAATGCCAGACTAATGAAAAGGAAGAAAGGCAGTGGAAATCGGCCGTGGCGGAGATCGTGCATGCACTCAGTAAAAAGGCTAATGGATTGCCTGTACCCGTTGGACTATCCGCACCAGGCCTGGCCAGCAGCAATAATGATTGTATTGTGCTGATGCCGGATCGATTAGCCGGGCTGGAGAAATTTATCTGGACTGATTTTCTGGGTATGCCCACCTATGTTCTCAATGACGCGCATGCGGCCCTGATGGCTGAAGCCAGATTTGGAGCCGCGAAGGGTTACCAGAATGTAGTATTGCTCACTCTGGGTACGGGTGTAGGCGGAGGATTGTTCATACGCGGGGAATTGCAGCAGGGACTCCTGCAAAGAGCCGGACATTTCGGCCATGTGAGCCTGGACGCGGACAGTGATGCGTGTGATGTAACCAATATGCCCGCGAGTCTTGAAAATGCCATTGGCGACCTAACCGTGAGTATCAGATCCTTTGGCAAATACACATCCACGGTTGAATTGGTAGAAGCATACAGAAAAGGAGAGCCTATTGCGCAATATGTATGGCTGCATTCCATAAAAAAACTCGCCGTGGGCCTATGCTCTTTCATCAATATCATTTCACCCGAATTAATAGTGATTGGAGGCGGCATTTCCAGGGCCGGTGATGATTTGTTTCATCCACTAAAGGAATTCATGGCTATTTTTGAATGGCAGCATTCCGGAGTGCGAACTCCTGTGGTGCCCGCGATGTACAGTGAATTTTCAGGAGCCATCGGGGCAGCGGGGTTTGCCTTACAAAAATCATTATTAAAATAATCGGCATTTCATGGACCCAATCAGGGATTATTTGGAAAAAGCCAGGAAGCTGGTTGATATAGTTGAAGCACAGCGGCAGGATATTCAGATGGCGGCAAGCTGGTTTGCCAGCACCATCCTGAGCGGTCGCATGGTGCATTCATTCGGGTCGGGACATAGCCGCATCATGGTTGAAGAAATGTGGCCCCGCTATGGTTCCTTTCCGGGATTCAACCCTATCGTGGAGCTCTCGCTCACTTTTCATAATCTGGTGGTTGGCGCTAACGGTCAGAGGCAAGCGATGTTTTTGGAAAATGTGCCCGGGCTGGCCGAAAGGATCCTGCGCAATTTCCACCTCAGCGAGGAAGACAGCGCCCTGATCATTTCTTCCAGCGGATGCAATGTGGTGCCGATTGAAATGGCTGAACTGTTTCAGCAAAAAAGGATCAGGGTTGTCGCTATTATTACGAAGGCTCACTCCGCGCAATCCTCCAGCAAAAGAAGCGATGGAAAAAAATTGAGTGATTTCGCAGATCTGATTCTGGATACCGGCGCACCCGCCGGAGACGCCATGGTGAGAATTCCGGAACTTGACACCCCTGTTGCTCCCGGATCCACACTGGGTGGCGTGTTATTGATCAACACCATTAAAGCGGAACTGGCTCGCTTACTCACGGAGGCCGGGCATCCCCCAAAAGTACTTAGCGGCGCGGCTATTGTGGGAGCAGAAAGGGCAAGAGAACTATTTGAAAGCGCTTATGATGAACACGCGCACCGCCTGTCACGACTGTATATGCAGGTAGGAAAATCCACAAAAGACTAAATTATCAACATGCAGCCAATACCGATCCGCACAACCGTAGTAGGAAGCTATCCCTTTCCGGGATGGCTCGAATATTGTTCAATGAACCTGGCCCAATTTGGAGCAGCAGACATAGAAGAAATGATCGAAGACGCGGTGATCGCCGCCGTTCACGACCAGGTTCAGGCAGGCCTGAACGTTATTACCGACGGTGAACAGACCCGTCTGGATTTCAACCTTTCATTTTATGGATATATCAAAGGCATTCAACGAAATAACGCCGAGATGCGCAAATTCGGACCCAGCGCTCACGACCAGCGAGGTAAACATAATATTGTGGAAAGCCTCAGCGCACCCGCAGGCCTGGGTGTGGTGAAAGAATTTCTACGCTTGAAAAAATTGGCGCCAAACGGGCCTGTACTGAAGGCCAGCGTGCCGGGCCCATATACCCTGAGTGGAAGATTATTACCCAATGACATGTACCGTGACCGCTATGCCATTACAGAAGCATTGCTGCCCCTTATTAGAAAAGAACTGGAAGAACTGGTAGCAGCAGGATGTACTGAAATTACGGTTGACGAGCCTTCTATGAGTTGCTATGCTTATAAAGAAGATACCAAACGTTTCACCAATATTTTTAACAGAACGGTAGAAACCATTGTGGGGAATTGCCGTCTATCCACCCATCTATGTTTTGGCAATTATAAAGGAAGGCCTGTTGGCTATAGAAGCATCAAGCCCATGTTGCCCGATTTCCTGGAATTTAGAGTTGATGAGATCCATATTGAAATGGCCAACCGTGAATTTTCCGAAATTGAATTATTGGCGGCCTTCGCGGAAAGGATGGACGTGGCCGTTGGTATAATTGATGTGAAAAATTATTATATAGAAACGGTGGATGACGTTGTACAAAGAATCAGGCGATGCCTTCAATACGTTCCCGCTGAGAAGTTGGCCGTGGCACCCGATTGCGGGCTGAGTCAGACGGCCAGATGGGCCTCCAGGCAAAAATTGGTTAATATGGTGAAGGGAGCAGAAAGGGTTAGAAAAGAATTGAAATGCTAACATTGGAAATTCACCATAGAATTAACACCGTGAACAATAAAGATAAATGCCACTAATACCAGCCATTCTAAAAGACGAAGCATTGATTAGCCAGGTTGAAGAATTCGCGCATGACAGCCGGAATTTTCATTTGTGGTGGCTGGGCCAGAGCGGTTACCTTGTACAATGGAAGGGATCCATACTATTGATCGATCCCTACCTGAGCGACTCGCTTACCAGGAAATACGCTGCCAGCGATAAACCTCATATCCGCATGTCGGAGCGCGTTATCGATCCCCGATTGCTGAAGAATATCCGCGTTGCCAGTTCCAGCCACAATCATACCGACCATCTCGATGGTGACACTCTGATACCGATTATTCACAATAATCCGGGAATGCGTTTCATCATTCCTGAAGCAAACCGGAAATTTGTTGCAGAAAGGATCCAGATGCCTCTTGAATATCCTACGGGCATAAACGACGGTCAATCTGCAGCGATAGATGAATTCATTTTTCATGGAGTACCTGCCGCACATAATGAACTGGAGAGGGATGAAAAAAATCTTTGCAGGTATATGGGCTATGTGATAGAAATGGGTAAATGGAAAATCTATCATAGCGGAGATACCCTTTGGTATGATGGAATGGAGGAAATACTCCAGCCATTTCAAGTTCACCTGGCCCTACTCCCCATCAACGGGAATGATCCCGCGAGAGGCGTGGCGGGTAACCTCAACGCACGCGAAGCCGTGCAGCTTGCAAAAGCCATTGGCGCCAAAATGGTGATACCCTGCCATTACAATATGTTTAGCTTCAACACCGCCGATCCAAACGAGTTTGCCCATTTTGCCGGTAAGGCTCAGCAACCATTCACCATCCTGGAACCGGGAGCACACTGGAGCAGCGAAAAATTGGAAGCTTATTGAAAATCGGGAAAGAGGATCCGAAAATTATTTGAAAAGATTTTTATTTTCTGCCAACCACTTAAAATACTTCTCCCAGGTTTACAAACAAGCCCCGGGATCCGTTGACACCGAATCCATAGTCAATGGCAATATTGGAACCCGATACCTTATTCAACAATAATCTCAATCCCAGGCCAGCGCCTGGCGCCAGCAAACTGAATTTATTGGAAGGCCAGTCATTCACAGTTTCGGCATTCACAAAGAAAACGGCGCCTATGAGCCCATTGGCGCTCAAACCCAGGCGGTATTCACTCTCGAGATACAAAAAGGCTTTCCCCCTGTAACGGCCCTGGATATATCCTCTTCCACTATTATTATTGCCGTCCCATCCCGTACTGGGCAGGTCAAGATATGGAGGTTCACCACCGATAGTAACCCAATTGTAAGCCCAAAGGGCCAACACATTTCTTTTGTTTGCAGAAACGGAAAAATATTTCCTGATTTCGGCGATCAGGGTCTGGTAATTATTATCACTGCCAAGGGCCGTAAAATTGAGCCTGTAAACAATATTGGCAAAAAGGCCCTGGTTCGCATTGATCGGATTGCGCCTGTTGTCGAATAGTAAATTGAAGTTTATTCCGGATGAAACCGAATGGGATCTGAGGCCATATTTTTGAAAATCGGTTGTTCGTTGCTGGTTCAGAAGCGCATTAATATCCCAATGGTAATCGAGATTGTAACCAAGACCGCCATATAGATTCCGCCCCAAGGCGCCCAGGAGGGTCTGATACACTCTTACATAGGACTAGTCCACGGTATAGCCGCTGTCGGGAGAACTCTCTCCCCCCAATCCATAAGTCAGAGCCGGATATTTCAAATACCTCGCGTCGCCAACCCATTTGTATTTATTGTCGCGGCTCCAGATATTGGTCTGCACCTGCAATATGGTTTGCCGGTGTTCAGTGTAAGATATATTTCCCAAAATCGCGGAAAGGTTTGGATGGAGGGAGGCATTATTCTGAAAAATAACATTCGCCGAAATGATTCCCGCCAGGCCGGTTGACAAGGTATAACCCACGGCAGGCAATACACTAAAATGTGGTTTACTGTAATCTTTTAAGGCAGATTCACTCCGGCGATCCCGTTTCGGATGAAAGATGCGATGCAAAATATCCAATAAGTCCACTTCCTTCTTTCCTGGCGTACTATCCGCCGGATTTGAAATGGACGAATCAATGGTAATGCCAATGGGAAAAATTGCCGCATCCCGATGCTGCGCCCATGAAGGCCCTGCTCCCAGACAAATAACAAAGGGCAAAAGAAAAAAATATTTCAGAAGCAAATTGACTATATTAAATCTTTTTAAGCTGAGAATACTTTGGCCAATGGCCAGGCCATCATGGGTTTGTTTAACATTCAAATCTAAATGTTTCGTTTCTTTCAGCAAGGATGATTGGAAAATGATTTCCATTAAATCCGTTCGTTTGCATCAGGCATCGCCATCATTCAAAATTCTTCCCCTTCATTCCTTACATTTGTGCGTGCGGTCTTTTTCATCCATGCTGATAGCCCTTTTTGTTTCGGCTGGCTTCCTTCATCAGCCCCGAAAATATGTTCTTTCCGGTGATGCCCAGGGAACCACCTGGAGCATTAGCTATTACGCGATGGATAGTCTGGTGACCAAGGGTGAGATCGACAGCATATTGGTTAGTATTGACAGTTCCCTTTCACTCTACAAACCCTATTCACTGATCAACCAGTTCAATAAGGCAAAAAAAGGGCTCAGGATGGATAGGCACCTTGCAAATGTGGTAAGAAAATCATTGGACACATATGCCGGTTCCAATGGAATCTTCGACATTACCGTGCAGCCTCTCGTGGAAGCCTGGGGATTCAGCGCAGGTAAAACGGACCACTATCCTGACTCAGCCGAAGTCAGGGCAATTTTGCAGTGCGTGGGCTCTGACCAGCTGGAAATATCGGATGGAATGCTGCTCAAGAAAAAGCCCTGCATTAGGATTGACCTGGATGGAATAGCGCAGGGCTATAGTGTGGACGTGCTCGCAGATTTTCTTGGTGATAAAGCTATCCCGGATTATATAGTTGAATTGGGTGGAGAAATAAGAGTGAAGGGAAGAAGAAAGCCCGGAAATGAAAAAATGAAGATCGGGATCGAGGCGCCGGGTGATTATGAGTTCGAACCATCGGTGATTCAGAAAATTATTCATATAGACAGCGGGGCCGTAACAACTTCCGGTAATTACAGAAAGTTCCATGAAAGCAATGGTAAAAAATTCAGCCATACTATTGATCCGCACACCGGATATCCTTCACAAAACGAACTCATCAGCGTAACGGTCATAGCTGCTGACGCTATTACCGCAGATGCTTATGACAATGTATTAATGGTAATGGGATTGCAGCAGGGTCTGAAATTTGTTGAGCTACGAAAGGATCTGGCCGCCTATTTCATCTATCGAAATTCCCGCGGCGGAATCAGTGACAGCGCCAGCAGTCGTTTCAAAATTTTTTTTCAACCCTGATTCCTTACCTTTAATTACCAGTATTTTTTACGGGTGGAAGAAAATTTATACCCCTCGATAATATTCTCAATATGAAAGGAAACTTAACTGCCATCTATGCATTTGGCTTATTATTATTGTCTGCACAGAGTTGGGCCCAAACTACGGAATGGACCAGTCTTTTTGATGGGAAATCCCTTAATGGATGGAAACAATTGGCCGGAACCGCCGAATACAAAGTGAATAATGGAGTGTTGGAAGGAATTACTGTTCCCAATTCTCCCAATAGTTTCCTGGTCACGGAAAAGGAGTATGGAGATTTTGTGCTTGAGCTGGAAGTGAAGATACCCGACAGCAGTTCCAATTCCGGCATACAATTCAGGAGTCATTTTGATGCCGCGGCAAACGAAGGCAGGGGCCGCGTATTTGGCTACCAGTTTGAATTGGACCCTTCCTCACGGAAATGGACAGGGGGAATTTATGACGAAGGCAGGAGGGACTGGCTGTATCCGATGAGCCTCAATGCGGCCGCGCAAAATGCATACAGGCCAGGGCAGTACAATAAAATCAGGTTGGAATGTATTGGTCAAACAATCAAGACCTGGGTGAATGATATTCCCACAGCCTGCATGGCAGATAATATGGACGCGAAAGGCTTTATTGCCTTGCAGGTTCATGCCATTGGCAAACCCGAATTGGCAGGTGAAAAAATTTATTGGAGGAATATCAGGATCAAAACCTCAGGCATTAAACCCGCTCCATTTCCAAAAAACATATACGTCTTGAACAATATCCCAAATACCCTCACTGATTTAGAAAAGAAAAACGGATGGGAACTGCTGTTTGATGGCAACACTTCAAAAGGGTGGATTAGCGCCTATAAAAAGGGCTTCCCCCAAAAGGGATGGCAGGTACGCCAAGGTGAATTGACCGTTCTTGCATCTGCAGGGGAAGAATCTGCCAACGGCGGCGATATTGTAACAGAAAAAGAATATGCAGCTTTCGATCTGTCATTCGATTTCAAACTTAGCCCAGGCGCCAATAGCGGTGTGAAATATTTTGTGACGCTGTCTGAAAAGAATCAGGGATCTGCTATCGGTCTGGAGTACCAGCTGCTTGACGACAAATTACATCCTGACGCCAAATTAGGCCGGGATGGGGACCGGACCCTGGCTTCCTTATATGATCTGATCCCATCCGCCAAACAAAGCCGCTTCATACATCCTATCGGACAATGGAATACGGGCAGGATAGTGGTGTATCCTAATAATCACGTAGAGCATTACCTGAACGGAATCAAAGTGCTGGAATATGAACGTGGTTCCAGGGCATACCGGGATCTGGTGGCCATCAGCAAATACAAAGTCTGGCCCCATTTCGGCGAAGCCAAACAAGGGCATATACTGTTACAGGATCATGGCTCAGAAGTGAATTTCAGAAGCATTAAGATCAGGGACCTGTTGCCAAAGAAATAACAAATGGATTCATCGTGCTACACAATGGGCTCCCATCCTTTTTCATATTCCCTTTTCCACAATCGGAGTGCGCCCAGTTCCTTCATGATATGACCGTTAGAGGGATCACAATGCAATGTAACACCGGTGCGTTGGGCAATATTGGCAAGGTGGCAAAGCAAGACGCTCTTGTGTCCCTCATTCACCGGTGAATTGAGCTTGGATTCGCCACGGATGCTCTGTACAAAATTATTGAAGTGATAAAAATCAAGATTGCCATTCGCGCTCACCAGGTTATTCGGATCGGCCTTTACAGCTGATTTCACTTCCTTTACCAATTTATTCTTCTCGTCAAAAATTTTATAATCTGCCGCGCCGTCATTTACCAATGTGCCTTTATCGCCATAAACAATGAAACCTCTCCCCGCCCCTTCTACAGGGAAAACATTGCAGCTCCTGCCTTCCCAGGTAATCAGCTTACTGTTGCCAAATTCCCATCCGGCTTCCTGGGTATCCGGAGTTTGCCAGTCATCCTTAAAAGCATATCGGCCACCCGATGAAGTCACTTTGGTGGGAAAGTCAACTCCCAGGAACCAGCGACAGCAATCCACTTCATGGGTACCGTTGTTGCATGTCTCTCCAGTTCCCCAATGCCAGAACCAATGCCAGTTATAATGTAACAGGTTGTCATGGTAATCCCTTCGTGGAGCAGGGCCCTGCCATAATTCGAAATCAAGTGTTGCGGGTGGAGGTATTTTTTTGCCAACGCCAATAGACTTTCGGTTGTTTGCATACCATGCCTTGGCCATATAGGGATTCCCAATGATACCTTCCCTCACCTGCTTAACCGCTTCAATCAATGTAGGAAATGAACGGCGCTGATTTCCCATTTGTATCAGTTGCCTGGGATATTTATTCATGGCCTGTACCAAAAGTTCTCCCTCGTAGGGATTCTGACCACAGGGCTTTTCCACATAGATATGTTTGCCATGCGCGAGTCCCAGGAGTGCCGCAGGCGTATGCCAATGATCTGGAGCGGCAATCACCAGGGCATCAAAATCCTTCCTGGTAACCAATTGCCTGATATCCCTGACAACCTGGGGCTTCCTGACTGCATTACTGAAGGGCTTCATTCCGTTTTGGATGGCCTTTTCCTCCACGTCGCAGATATAGGCTATCTCCACATTGGGTAATTGAGAATAACTTTCCGCCAGGTAGGCTCCCCGGCTATTGACACCCGTAACGGCAACCACTACCTTATTACTGTGAGCGTTCCT
>CALFNL010000457.1 GCA_937902875.1 uncultured Bacteroidota bacterium
GCAGGTTTATTTTGGGCGAACGCAAAATTAAAGCAGGTCAGCGCCAACAGGATCATGATGTAAGGCTTCATATACTATCAGGCAGTTTTAATTTCTTGTGAATATTTTTTTGCTTTATCAAGTTGCAACAATCTTGGCATAATTGCAAGTATGGGATAAAATAAAAAGGTGGATGGAATTTCTCCAATGGATATTTGCGCGTATTGAGTAATGATATAAGAAAGTTCCACAATTGTAATGGCCAGGAGGTATTGCTTAAACACAGGATCTTCCACCAAATAATAGTAGTGCACACCCTGGTACAGAACCAGAAAAAAGAAAATGATCATGAAAGCATACCCGATCCATCCGGTTTCGATGGCGGCCTTCAGCAGACCGCTGTCTGGCGGGAACCCGGCCAGCGGATGCCCGGGATTAAAATCCAATCCCTCTCTGGCGCTGGTGGCAATTCCTCCGCCCAGTGGATGCTTGTAAATATAGGGTTGAATAAAATGCCTGTTCACATCACGGGTATTCAGAGATGCGTCCTCACTCCGGAAAGTGGATCTCATCCTGTTGACAGTAGGATTGTCAATGGGGCCATATAGCAGGAACATCCCGGCCACGATAGTGGAAAACAAGACCATCATTGTTCGTTTGTGCGTGATAGTCATGAGCACGTAGAGCGCAATGGCTGCAACGGGTATGATATTGGCGGTCCTGGTTCCCGAATAACTCATGCCCATCAGCATGAAGGCCGCCGCGATAAATAAAATCAGTTTATGCTTCCTGCGAGTACTGGAAATAGCGAATACAAGGGTGAGCATGGCCATGGAACCAGACAGGATTCCAAAGGCTGCGGGATCGGAAAGAAAGGAGAAAACCCTCATGTACCCGCCCGTTAAAAATAATCTGTATTCGTGCGGATTGGATTTAAGCCAATTCATTTCAAATGGAAGAAGCCCAAACCAGGTTTGCAGGCAGCCGTAAATAGCAATGATAAAAGCCAGGATGATGAATGTCTTTATGAATTCACGAATTCTATCGAAGCTGTTCAATAATTTATAGGCAGTCACATATATTAAGATGAAGCCCAGCCATCTTCTCATAAAAAAGAGCCAACCTTCCGCCGAATACATATTCGGGTTGAATATCTCCACAAGAAAAAAGGCGGTGTACAATATAAAGCCAATGGATACCGGCGTTCTGATGAACGACACATATTCATTCAGCGGATCCTTGCTTCGTTTAAAATAGGCGCCAATGAAATTGAGCAGTATGAGCACTTCAATACCAGTATTTACGGGAACGGTAATACCGAGTCGTTGGGGATAGAATGCGAAACAGGAAAACAAAACGGTAAGGTAGAATCCAGTCAGCGGCTGCAAGATGCAAATAGCCGCTACAATGGTTCCGCCGATACCTGCTATCACAAGGAAGTTGATGATAAATAATTTGTTGGCACTGGTAAGGGCAAATGCCAGGGCCAGCAGTATTAAAATAGACCAGCCCAGCGGGGAGTTGAATCTTTTCACCACCACGCTATACCTGAACCATTTCAGAAATCCTTTTTTATTTCCGGCAACTGATAGCATAGATATTCATAAACTAAAATAACAGTATCTGCACGTATAACAATATCATCATCAAAGCCACGAACACCAGTGTGAGCAGCTCGAGGAACCTGTTATCCCTTGAGTTTGTTTCATTCATGACTTTGTTTTTTTATGGTCATGCCCTCGGGCAATTTTATGCAATTCCCTGTCAAGGTTTTCCACGCAGCTTTCCCAGGTATGACTCCGGGCAAATGCCTTTCTTTTCAAGATCATGTCTCCATTTTCAGCCTCTGCCAGGGCTTTTTCAATAGCTCCAACATATTCAAGGGGCCGGTCACATAAATACACATAATCTTCAAACATTTTCATGGCCTCAGTGCGGGTAGCCACCATTGGCTTCCCCAAAGCCAGGTATTCGTCGGCTTTCAGAGGGTAATTTCCAATGGTCATTTCATTCACCAATTGCGGATTGATGCATACATCAAAATGTTTGATATAAGCAGGCAATTGAAGCAAATCCTTTCTACCTAAAAAATAAACATTTTTCATCTGATGCAGGCCATCTCCTTCGAAATATTTGTCTTCTGGGCCTACCAGCACGATGTTCCATTCGGGGCGCCGTTCCGCAATGTCCCGTATTATTCCGGGATCCAGCCTGGTAGCCAATATGGCTCCCACATAGCCAATAATGGGCCCCTGTATATCTTCCATATCCGCCGGCATAGGATAATCCTGATCCTTAAAAGTTTTCAAATCCACTCCCTGCCCAACGAAATAACTGTTCTGGTTGAATGGCCTGGCATAATTTGCGAGCCAATTGGAATTGGTGATCACAATGTCAGCTTTGGCAATCATCCTGGGTTCAAGCCTGGAGCCGTGTTTCTTGAAATAATCCTGGGATGTGAGAAAATCACGGATATAGAAAATGCAATAGTCCACATCTCTTATGTATTGATCCAGGTAGATCCCCCGGAGGAAATCGTTTTCTACATACAATATTATGTTTTTGAATCCCAGCTCTGCGGCCGCCTTATTGATTTCATTTGCCAGCCTCCTGCCATTGAGTCTGTTCATTGCATCGAATGCCCAGGGCCAGGAAATACTGTTGATGGATTCGAGTATGGAAACCGGATTCAAGACCCAGATATTATTTTCTACCTGCTCTACCCTGCGCGATTTATTTTTCCTGGCATACAGGAGATTCTTCACTTTCGGGTCACGCCTGTTACGGAGCACTGAAAATCGATCCAGCGCCCTGTTCACAAAAAGCACGCGATTATTATTTTTAGCAAATACAGACGCATAGTTCTTGCTGGAACCACCTATTTCCATGTCCCAGCTCTTCAAGGCAAAGAGCACAATATCCCGTTTTTCTAAAAAATGGTGCGCCACGTACTCTGTGTTTTGTCTTTAATGATCCTGATCATTTCCGGATAAAAGGCCAAGGCATATTTGAATGTATTCAGGAAATTGACCTTGAAATATTTGTACAAAAAAAACTGACTGATGCAAAATCCGAAAGCATGCGTAAGAATCAACGCATATGCTGCACCGATAGGATTGTGCAAAGACCTGAGAAATATCCAGCACAGGATGGTGCATAATATGGCCATGGCACTGATCAGCCTGAAGTTGATCCTGGCTCTGCCGCTTGAATCCATCACCGTGGCGAATTGCTTAAGAAATGCGGAAAACAGGCTATTGACCAGCATCACCCTCAAAATCACAACGGCGCCAAGATATTGCTTACCCGCCAGGATGATGATAAACAACTGCGGAAAGATCAGGATGATCGCGCAGGCAGGCAGCAGCAGGGAAAGCACGGATCCTACTGATTTTTCATATAGATATTTCAAATGCGATTCGCTTCCGAAAGCCGCCACACGCGCGCTCTTTGGAAACATGATTTCGCTGATTACGAGCGAGGGCAAATCGAGGATATTGATGATGCGGAGCGAAGTGGTGTAAACCGCCAACACTGCGGTGTTTAGCATCCTGGGAATCAACAATTGGTCCGCATTCCGGAATAAGAATGTGCTGAGGCTGGAGCCAAAAATGATCCTGCCAAAATTCCAAAGATTTTTTATCCAGACCATTGAGACAATGAATCCCTTTGACAAATACTTTTTTACAAATTGGAAACTGGCTATTGTTCCCACTACTATACCCAGCGTATAGTACATGGAAAGTTGCGTCAGTGTGATTTCGCCGAAAATCAGCAGGTGGATGATCATCATAATGAACCATGACGATTGCCTTATCATATAGGCCCAGAAAATTCCCCTGAAATCGGTATAGGCGCTCTGCGTCCATTCGAAATGTGAAAAAGGAATTAATATGAATATTCCCACAATGAAAATATAAACAACCGGAATGAGTTCAGGCGCGTGAAGGAATTCGCAAAAAGGAACCGTAAAAATTCCCAGGGCAAGGATAATCACAAGGGTTATGACCGTGTTGAGTGCCAGCGCGGCCGAGCGGATAGATGGTATCTCGGGGTCGGGGCTGGAGTTGAGAAATTTTACATAGGCGTTTCTCACCAGGGCCTGCCTGAACAATTCAATATTGGCAGTGATCATCAGAAAAAGATCCCACACACCGCGCTGCCCCTGCGTGAGAGTCCTCGACAGCACCATGAAACTGGCAATTCCGAAAACCATCACGGTCAGCCTTTGCAGCATGCTGTAAAAAGCAGAATTAATCCAATAACTGTATTTCTTCTCCTCAGTCATATTTCTCTTCATGCTTCAAACCGAAGCAGCAGTTTTAATCAGGGACGGATCAACTGTTTGTTTAGGTTTTGGCCTTTCCAGTGAAAACAACCACCAGAACCCCAATTTCATGGCTACCTGGTACACCAGCACGGATACGGTCAAACCCACCGTGATACCAATCGCGAGTAACAGGGGAATATAAGTGATGCCGAATACATGCGTTATGAAAACCCTTGTGGACGCGATGATAATTACATGCATCACATAAATATAGATCGAATGGTACCCCAGTACCCTCAGCCATTTCGCCGTATTATATCGTTGCAGAATATTGGAGATATTGATCATGAATGCACAGCCTGCCAGCGCAATGAAGGCATACGCGAAGGGTTGATAGTCTTCCACGTATGAATAAGTTGCCGACGCGTGCCTGATATTGGTGACCAGGAAATAATACTGCGTGGCGGCAAAAACGGGAATCAGCAGGAAAAAAGTCTTCCAGGATCCGAAATACCTGGCATTGGATGGGTTTTTCATGATGCCAGACAGGAGATCACCCAAAGCGAAAAAAATATAGAAATGCAGAACATCATACAAAAAATAAACACTGATCTTGTGTTGTACCAGCCAACTCGATAAATAAAACGTCAATAGACCAAGACCTAACTGCTGAATGGGGGCTAATTTCAACTTCACTTTCACAATCGCATAAAGTACCGTAACATTGAACAGGGCATAGAGATACCAGAACTGCTCAATTTCCCTTGGAGAATACAATATATAAAGATAGTCGGTCCATTCCCGGCCGCCGTTTACGTATTGCGAAAAAATCAATTGCAGGCTTACCTGTATCGTTGCCCAAAGAGCATAAGGATAAAGAATGATCCTCCATTTATTGAGGATGAATTCATTCAGACCTCTCTTCAACAGGCTTCCGCCCATGAACACGCCCGACACAATGAAGAATAAGGGCATTCTGAAACTGAAAAATATTATATTGGCGTGTTCCAGCCCAAGGAAATGCTGTATATCAATCCCCGATTGCTTGATGCCTTCAAACACATGACGGTACAAAACCAATACAATGGCTATGCCTCTCGCGTAGTCAATCCACGCAAGCCGGTTCCTTTTGTTGTTTATGATATCATAGAAAAGGGTCTTCAGCATGGTAACAGATCAGGAATCAGAGATCCATATTTTCAGTTTGAACATTATTCAGGATAGCGCCGGAAAACTTACCATTCAGGTTTTGCAAGAAACTGATCGACTCCACATCAGTCTGTTTGATGCTGGACTCCGCTGAAAAAACGATCACAACAGAATCTGCGTACTGGGTGAGCTCATTGCTGTCGGAATGATTGTTCAAGGCTGCGCCTTCCAGGAAAATATAGTCATATTCCGTATCAAGATTAGAAAGATGGCTGAGAATATTATTAAAAGGAAGTATCTCGGCAGGAGTGTAGTTGCCACCCTTGCATCCAATGATATCAACACCCGTAATGGATGTGGCGCTGATGATTCTCTTGAAATTCTCCAAAGAAAAATTGTTATTCAGGCGGATGGAATCTTCAAGGGTAGGCGCTGCCTCAAACTTCCTGGTAAGTGTATTATTCGAAAAATTGGTGTCAATCAGCAATACCTTCTTCTTGCTCAGGTGCATGCTGCTTGCCAATGCCTCAATAATAGTACTTTTTCCCTCACCTTCTTTGGTACTCGTGAACAGGAATATTTTCTTGGCGCTGCTGTCAATTTCAAATCGAAGCTTTCGGAGATGTTCCTTAAACACTTCTTCCTCACTAATTTTCTTGTCTTCAACATAGGTATCGCCGATCATGTCAAGGATATTATTATTCCTGATATTAACATTATTTACAACTACCAGTAATTTAAGCTGAATGGATTTAAGGAATTGCGACGGAGTCTTAATGGATGGATCGAAGATCTCAGCAAAAAGTATGATGATGGCAGCGAGAAAAAACATGGAAGTTCCTGCCAAACCCGATGTCATGATCCTCTTAGCCGGTTCTGGCTCAATGGCGGGCTGTCCGATCAGGGTCTGCTTAAAATTCTCAGCCGGATTTTCCTTCAATAGACCCTGTGCCTGACTGGATTTTTCCATGATATTTTTCAGCGCATTATTTTCAATGTCAAGTTGGGACTGGATGGTCTTTAATTCTATATCACTGCCAGGCTGAGCTTTTGACTTGGTATTATACACCTTTATCTGAGCCTCATACTGCTTAAGGGTTTCATCGGAGGCATTTAGCTTGGCCTGTTCATCCTGAATCTTATTCTTGAGGTCTTCAATATCCTGGTTTCTTTTTGTAGTGCTGGTGCTGCTGCTCGATTTCAAAACGATCTGCGTGGTTAAATCATCTATCTGCCTTTGTAAATCTAGATCATTGCCTCCCTTCCGGGCCTTTTCAGCGAGCAATTCCTGTTGTTTGTTTTTCAATCTCAACACCTCGGCGTTGTTGCCCGTACCCGAGGCGGGCGCGGCCTTTTCCATTGCCTCCAGCCTGTTTTTATAGCTCTGAATATTTTGCGCGTATATATTCTTATTACCCCTTTCTTCGGCCATCTTTGTTTCCAGCTGGGTAACGGTTTGCAGGGCGCCTGTACTGGCCACAGTGGGATCTACGGCTCCCTGGCCAATTCTTTTATTCAATAAGAGGCCATTGAGCGAATCAACTTTTCTTTGCTGCTGTCGTACTAATTGGTCGATCGTAATTGCCGAATTGCCTGAACGTTCTTCTGTGAGCGAGCGATAGTAGCTGAGGAATTCTTCGCCCAGCGTATTTACCGTGAAGGCCGAGAGTTCGGGATTTTCAGAGAGGCATACGATATTCAGGTAATCCGTGCCCTCCACACGTGCTATCGAGAGGAAATCCCGGAGTGATTTATAATCGTATTTATACAAATCAAGAAACTCGAGCAGGTTCTTTTCTTCGGGTTCTGAAGAAAATAAAACCTCGCGCTTTACCAGCTTTGATTTCAGGAGCTCTATCGCCTTGTCTTTGTCAACCGCCTGGTAAATCTTGCTCTTCATTTGCTCGGGTTTGAGCTTTCTGAAGGCCCTGGCGGGATTTTCCAGGTCGTGCAGGAGCAGTCTGTATGAAAGCATCCCGATAACCTGGAGCGATTTCATGGTTTCCGTAACATTCTTGAATTTGGCGTCCAGATTGTAGAAGTCAAAAGAGGAACCATCCACCAGCCTCACTTTCTCCGCGGTAAAGCCGGTAGAGTACTGGGCAACGGATTCATATTGGCGTTTCTTAAAAAATGTAAACACAAGCGCAGCCGTTGCCGCCAGTAAGGTAACAAGTATAATGGTCCATTTTCTTCTTAACAATACCCTCAGGAGGTAAGTAATATCCATACATCAGGTGTTTTGTGACAAGTTACAAAGTTAAAAAATCCGGTATGGGTAATATACCGGATTTTTTTGAAGTATGGGCGATATTAGTTCTTCGTCTTGATCAGTTTGATGGCATTTTCTGTGATTCCGTCTCTCGATACTTTCATAAAGTACATTCCGGGAGCCAGCGACATGCCACTCAGGTCAATTCTCAGATTATAATTTCCCTTATCCAGCAGCCCTGCATTATTCTGGTACACGAGCCTTCCTTCTATATCGGTGATCTGGATGGCAACCTTTCCGGCTTTCTTCGTAGAGAATGCCACATTCAACTGTTTATTGAACGGATTGGGGTATGCCCTTACCATTTCCGTGTAGGCACCTGGCGCCACGATCGGACTTGTTTGAATCACCTCAAGCGGTTTGTTGCCCGCAGACCTCATTTGCACGCCTCCGGAACCTCCGGTGGTATCATCGTACATCTGGATAATTACAGCGCTCGTAAAGGAGAAGGTTGCATTGCCTGTGGTAATCACATCCAGCAGCAATTCTCCGTTTTCATCAGGCACGAGCCCATCAATATACATTGCCTTCGACTGGTTGTAATAACTGTTCAGGTAAGTGGTCTTGCCTCCAACTGAATATGCCGTAGTAAAATCAGACCCGCTCCAGGTAGAACTTCCAAAGAAACCAATCCTGTATTTCTTATTCAGGTTCAGGTTGCTGATCTTGAATTGAGCCAACTGGTGTGGATCGAGCCAGAAATTCGCCTGCATAACCCTGTCTGGGAAGATGCCCGAATTGTTACCGGTTACTACACCCGTATAGTTTTCACCGTTGAACGGTATGGAAACTTCAATCTTAATACCCGAGCTGAAGCCCTGATCGCTGATCAAAGGATCAATACCTGCTCCGAGTATGGGATTGTTATTGAAACTGTTCCATGGATTGCCCGGAGGCGGCACGGTAACATTGAAGTTTACATAGTCGATCGTGAGCGGAGTGACGCCGTTGGCGGTGTTGCTGTAGTCGCTGTTTCCGCTACCCAATGCCCTCACCTTGTAGAAATACTTGGTATTAGAGGTGAGATTGATATCGGTAAACGTGGTCACGTTGGCTCCTACGGTACCGGCTACTGTGCTGAAGGCTCCGTTTGGTGATACATCCCTCCTGATTTCAAAGCCGGTCTCATTGTCTGACCTGTCTGACCAAACCAGTTTCACTGAACCTCTGTCGAGCGGTTCCGCAAACAGGTTACCTGGTCTTACGATCGCCAGACTGGGATCATATTCTTCAATAACGAGGGCGTTGAGCGCGGCAT
This sequence comes from uncultured Bacteroidota bacterium, assembly GCA_937902875.1. GTDB lineage: Bacteria > Bacteroidota > Bacteroidia > Chitinophagales > Chitinophagaceae > PSRI01. The sequence goes on from CALFNL010000457.1 coordinate 8,929, forward strand.
ATGTTGCACCCGTGGCCTTTGTCATGGTAACCGTGATATTGCCGCTGCCATCTGGCACCAGTCCGTTCAACTGTCCATTCTGGTTGGTGTTAAAGGTACCGTCGATTGTGACTGTTTTGCTGGCGGAACTGAAGGTGGCGCCCGATTTGAGCCCTATATCGTTACTGCCGAAGAATCCGATATTGTATTTCTTCGTAGTATTCAATCCGGATAGCCTTATCGTTTTGTTAGCGGTTGATGTTTCATAGAAACCATTACTCATTACCACGTCGGGATATATTCCGGTGTTTGAGCCGGTATTCATACCCGAATAAACGTTGCCCTGCCATCCGTCAACCATGGTTACATTATAGTTGGTTGCCAAACCTGTTTCATCTTTCAGGTTATTGATGGGAAGATTGGGCCATGGGTAGCTATTGGCATTATTCCAGGGGAAGGCCGCGGCCTGGCTGGTTTCACCGCCATAATTCAGGTAAATGGTTCGGATATTCTTATCCGTTACAGTCACCTTGAATGATCTCGAAACACTGGCTCCATGGTTATCACTAACTGTTACGGTCACGTTATTGTAGGTTCCGATATCATTCGTAGTGGGTGTGAACGTGATCTGGCCGCTGCCGTTGCCATTGTTCTGGAAGGTGGCGAACGAGGGCAGGTTCGTCAGGGTGGTGGTCAGAATGTCTGTAGCATCATCCGAAGCTGCAAAACTGAAGTTGGCAGTATTGGTGGACTTCACTTGCACGTCTGCGATAGCACCGAGGCTGGGTGTTCTGTTAATTGTAGTGATGCTCACGGCGTCCGTGAAATCAGAGTACCCATCGTCATTCAGAGCCACCAACTTATAATAGTAGGTAGTCAGAGCCGCCGCTGTTGTATCTACATAAGAAGTATCATTCTGATTGGGGCCGGGAACCAGCAGGCTATAAGGCCCTTCTTCCTGCAATGCCCTGTAGATATCATACTTCGTTTCATTGTATGCAATATCCTTCCAACTCAATCTTACGGTTCCGTTGGGGTTATTCTGTGCCGTGAAG
>CALFNL010000458.1 GCA_937902875.1 uncultured Bacteroidota bacterium
ATTATGAGATGCGTCAATCATCCACCCCAGCCCATGTGCATGGTTCATTTTCCTGGCATCCATTCCTTCCACCAGTTCATTAAAGATCAGGAAGAGCTGGTAGGGTTTGATACTGCCTACTGTGAGATCATCATCACCATATTTAGAATCATTGAAATGAAATCCGCCTAATTTCCCTTCCATCAACAGGAGCGCGACTATCTGTTCAATATTGGCATTGGGAAGGTGATGGCCCAGGTCAACCAGGGTGTAGGCTTTGGGGCCCAATTTGCTGGCCAATAAATAAGATTGTCCCCAATCCCCTACCGTGGTGGAATAGAAATTGGGCTCATAGGCCTTATATTCCACAAACATTTTCCAGCTTGCGGGCAGAGCGGCATAAATTTCCCGCAGTCCACCAAGTGTATTTTGAAATGCATTCCTGAAATTGAGCTCACCCGGGAAGCATGATCCATCGGAGAGCCAGACAGTCAATGCTTCGGAGCCCAGTTCCAAGCCATATTTTATGACTTCAATATTATGTTCGATTGCCTGCTTTCGAACCGCCTGGTTCACGTGCTGAAGCGAGCCGAACTTATAACTCCATCGCTGCCCTGGCTGATCCTGGAACGTATTGGAATTTACGGCATCGAATTTCAAACCCAATTCCGCCGCCAGTGATTTCACAGCCTGAGGATCGCGCGGAATGTCCCAGGGAATATGCAATGAAATGGATCCGCTTGATTTGTTGAGCGCATGCAATATTCCTACATCCTCAATTTTTTCTTCCAGGCTGCCCGGCTCCCCGCCACCTGAAAATCTTGCAAACCTGGTGCCCCCCGTTCCAAGAGCCCAACTGGGGATGGCCACCTGGAAATCGGCCAAATGCTGAAGCAGCGTTTCCAAATCATCCCGCCCCTTGACCAGGAATTCAAATTTTCGCCAATGCTCTTCCAGTAAGGATTGATTATGCTCTTCAATGGCGGATCTTTTAATACGCATGGTTTACTATTTAGGGCAAATAAAAAACTTCTATCAGGGGTTTGATAACAGGGGAATGGTCGGGATTCGCGTCCATGATATCACTCATAAAGTGCCACCAGCGCCGCATGATTTCCCTTAGCGGCAATTCATCCAGCTTCTTTGGATCACCGATTTTCAGGTATGCGAAAAGGTTATGAGTCTCCTCATCCAGGAAAATGGAGTATTCAAAAATGCCGGCCTCCTTCAACAGGTTTTGCAATTCGGGCCAGATGGCATCATGCCTCGCCTTATATTCGGCGGCCCGGCCATTGTGCAATTTCATCCTGAATGCAATCCTATTCATTTATTACATTGATTTTAAGAACTCATTCCAGGCCTTGCGGCCGGAACAGGAATAAATTTTGTTATCAAAAACCCGGCGATCATTGTGCCACTCTTGCATTCTGAAATCAATGGCTAACGCTAACGCACAAATGCCATCGGCACGCCTCCGTCCACATTCAGAGTATTGCCGGTAGATTTACTCAGCAATCCTCCTACCAACACAAAGCACGCATTGGCAATATCCTCAGGCAAAATTATTTCATTCAGCAGAGTCCTGGAGGCATAATAGGCAGGCAATTCCTCCACTTTAATACCGTAGGCCTTTGCCCTGCCTTCGGCCCATGCTCCTGCCCAGATCTTGCTGTCAGAAATTACCGCATCCGGGTTAACTGCATTTACCCTGATCCTGTCTTTGCCCAATTCGGCTGCATTGAGCCTGCTTAAATGCAATTGCGCTGCTTTGGCAGAACCATAGGCGGCATTATTGGGTCCGCTTACGAGGGCGTTCTTGCTTACAATGTTCAATATATCCCCACCCAAATCCTGCTTTCGCATCAGCTCCACTCCTTTTTGTGTAACGAGGAATTGGCCTTTTGCCAGCACGTCATACAAAAGGTCCCAATCCTTTTCCGAATGATCTTCCAATGTTTTTGAAATAGAAAGCCCCGCACAATTCACGATTATATCAACCCCGCCAAATGCAAGCGCGGTGGCCAAGAAGGCTTTTTCAATAGTTTTAGCGTCTGTTACATCCAGCAATTCCGCTATGAAATGGTCTTTCCCGAATTGTGAGAGAAATTCTTCCCTGGCCGATTCCAGGCGTTGCGGATCGTTGTCACTTATCACTACCACCGCGCCTTCATCCGCAAATTTTTTCGCTATTGCCTTGCCAATTCCACCTGCGCTGCCCGTAACAAAGGCTATGCGGCCCGAAAGCGGTTTTGGTTTTGGCATGCGCTGCAATTTGGCCTCTTCGAGGAGCCAGTATTCAATATCAAATGCTTCCTGCCGGGGAAGAGCGGTGTAAGTAGAAATGGCCTCCGCTCCCTTCATCACATTGATGGCATTGATATAAAATTCCGAAGCCACCCTGGCCGTTTGCTTATCTTTCGCGAAGCTAAACATGCCCACACCGGGGTAGAGCAAAATCACCGGATTGGGATCGCGCATGGCCGGGCTGCCGGGATGCTTGCAGGCATTGTAATATTCCGCATAGATTTTTCGGTATGATTCGAACTGCGGATCCAGTCTTTTTCGCAGTGTGTACATATCGTTCAGATCTTCATCAAGGTGCAACACGAGTGGACAAATTTTAGTTCGCAGGAAATGATCCGGGCAACTCGTTCCCATCGGCGCCAGTTTTGCAAGGTCTTTTGAATTGATGAATTCCAGCACTCGTTCATCATCTGTAAAATGCCCGACCATGGCGTTTTTGCCAGCGCCCAATTTTATATGGGAGGAGCAGAATCCCCTCAGCAAGGGTGCCAGCTTCGAGGCCCGCTGCAGTCTTTCAGAAGCCGGCAATGATTGTATTTTCACACCCCCGAAAACAGGCCCCCTTTTTCCAAAGTTTTCTTCGAGGTATTGTGCGCATCGCTCGATTGTTTCCAGACTGTTGAGATAACATTCATATGCGCTGTCGCCCCAGGTAAAGAGTCCGTGTGAACCCAGCATGATGCCCCTGATTCCCGGATTTTCATCCAGACATTTTTTTAATTTCAGTCCCAGGTCAAATCCCGGCCGCTGCCATCCCACCCATCCTATGGTTCCATTGAATAATTCCATGGTGATGCGTTCGCCATCGTTGGCCGCGGCAATGGCAATCGCAGCGTCGGGATGTAAATGATCAATATGCCTGAAAGGGAGAAAAGCATGCAAAGGCGTATCAATAGAAGGCGCTCTTGAATCGAGGTCAAAAATGCAGTGATTGAATAAAGCCACCATCTCGTCTTCCTGTTCAATTCCCCTGTAAATTTTTTCCAAACTACGCAGCCTGTTCACGTAGAGGGCCGCTAACCCATTTCTTTTGAGGGTTCCAAGGTCTCCACCGGATCCTTTAATCCACATGACTTCCGTTTCGCTACCGGTCAATGGGTCCTTCGTGTATGCCTTACAGGAAGTATTGCCCCCGCCATAATTCGTGAGTCGCAGGTCGGCACCCAACAAGTTGGAGCGATATAATAGAAGGCCCACCTCGTCTCCTACCCTGGTCATTTCGGAGGCCTTCGCTTCATCCCACAAATAACTCACATGCCTGAATTCAGTTTTTACAGTTGACATATCAGCAGAATTTTATTTTCCGCCTTCCCAAAGGATGGCTACTTCGATTTCAATTTTCATTACAATTTCATTGAATTACCAATACCTACAATTATCACGGAGAGGAGGATGATGATGATTCCCGCCGTAATGGTCCACCTGGTTCTGCCGCTCACTCCCTTCCATTCTTTCAAAGATACGCCCCATGCATTGGCTACGAGGATGATGAATGCCATATGCAGAATCCATGAGCTGGCCCCATTGCCCAGTTTACTTTCACCCATGCCATAGAAAAAAAATTGCAGGAACCAGGTGGTGCCTGCTAGCGCGGAGAGCAAATAATTTTTCGTTAGAGGAGTCTTCCTGTCCACATAGTCTCCAAATGTCCGGTTGCGCATATTCAGTATCATACACCATACAAAATTAGTGGTGAGCCCGCCCCAAAGCAATACTACATAGGTTACATTATTCTGAAACAGGGGGTTCATTCCTTCTGCCACAGCCGCCTCTGCCATGGGCTTACCGGCTTCGATCCCGAAATTGAAGCAGGCGCTCATGATGCCGGAAAAGATGGCAACAATAAGGCCCTTGACAAGATTGAATTCTGCAACGGATTTCTTCTTCTCTTCCTGCGACAATTCTTTTTCCTTCATTACACCTGCCCTACCGCACACAAATATTCCCAGCAGGCAAATCACCACACCTATAAGCACTACACGGCCCCAGGATGTGGTGAGAAGGTCATGAAAACTGGTCTTTCCCGGCGACGGATAAATATTATAGTAAATTGAAGGAACCAAGGCACCGAAGGCCGAACAAAAACCCAGCACGACTGAATTTCCGAGCGACATGCCCAGCCACCTCACACCCAGGCCATAAGTAAGCCCGCCGAAACCCCATAATAACCCAAATAGAATGGTGTATTGAATGGTAGAGGCAGATGCCGCCTTAATGACTGAAACGAATCCGGGAACCGTAAGCCATGCTGCCAGGGGAGGTACGATCAGCCATGAAAACAGGCCGCCGATAATCCAATAATTTTCCCAATGCCAACCCTTCACTTTTTTATATGGCATATAAAAACTACCGGAAGCGAAGCCTCCAATAAAATGATAAATGATACCCAGAATGACCTGCATCGCTTATTTTTTATTTGGCAAAAATCCTGGTGATATTATTTGGAGCCTGCATTCAAAAATCCCTGCACCTTCAGCCATTCCGCGAACCTTTCAATCCAGCTGTCTGTGGGAAGATTCTGAGACCTCATGCCGAATCCATGTCCTCCTTTCGCATAAATATGTATTTCTGCGGCGTGTTTTGATTGCACCCATTCCCTATATAAATCTATACTATGGATATGAAACCCGAACTGATCATCCGTTGCGGCAGCAATAAACATGGGAGGCGCATCGGCGGGCACGCCAGATTTCTGGAAACTGCCAACATAGGGATAAACTGGTGCCACAAAATCGGGCCGGCTCGTGGGATCATAATTATATGCAATATCTGTGGTGATGGTTCCGCCTGCAGAAAATCCCATCACTCCTATCCGGTTGGGCGCAATCTTGTATTCCGCGGCATGGGTTCTTACATAAGAAACAGCGGCTTTGGCATCGGCGAGGTCAAGAGACACCAGTTCAATTATAGATTTGTTGAACTCAGGAGAGTTTGGATTCTTGGCTATAAACTCCTTTGCAGGATCATCAGTAAATGAACGGGCCAGCCGGTATTTCAGCACGAATGCGGTCACACCTTTTTTATTCAGCCACCTGGCCACATCGAATCCCTCCGATTCTATCGAAAGTACCTGGAAGCCCCCTCCGGGGCAGATGATTACAGAAGTTCCATTCGCAATGGCGGGGTCGGCAGGAAAAACTGTGAGGGAAGGACGAACAACATTATAAATGATTTTCGTCCCGAAAATATTTTTGTCGCTCTCGGCTTCCTTCCAATCCCATTTTTCTGAACCTGGAGCCTTACCCGCATAGAGGTAAACAACTTTATCCTGGCCCTGCATGGAAAAGGCAAAGGCGAACAGAATAAAGCTGAGAAGGATTTTCTTTTTCATACAATTACCAATTTTATATTGTTTCTGAAAAAAAACAATCCGGATTTCAAGAATCCTCCCACCTATTCTTTCCTGCCTTCAAAGCTCATTCCCAGCGCTTCCATTTTGATTTTTGTAACCTTACCACTCGCGTCCCTGAAAAAATTTACGGCCGAGCCATTGCTGCTGAGAAACTGATCCTTGCCGTTTTTCACCGGGTCTAATTCTCCACTGTTGTTGAACACAACGGCCGACAATTTCCCTCCCTCCAGTTTTATTTGGATGGATTCGATCATGCCCCCTTCCACTTTATATTTACCCACATAATCATCCAGCCTCAACGGTGCATTGGCAGAACTATCGGTTGTAATTTCAAAATGATAATTCCCCGAGCCAACCTGAACCAATACATAACCATCTACTATACCTGCCAATTTCAAGTCAGTTGAACCCATCACAGGTTTACCACTTTCTGTTATGTCGGCCGCTGATTTTGCCGGCACATAGATGGTGGCCCTGGTATTGGCCGGGATCTCAACATCAAATAAAATTTTCCCGGAAAGAATTTTCCATCCTGCCGCAAGTGTTCCATAATAGGTAATCAGCCTGGCAGATGCTTCTGTGAAACTTCCCCCTATATATGGCTGCACCTTTATATGTTTGTATCCGGGTCCGTCTTCATAGGTATCCAGTCCCACCATCACGCGGTACATCCAGTCTCCGATGGCCCCATAGGAATAGTGATTATAAGAGTTCATGGAAGGCGTTTCAAAACTACTGTCGGGTTTAATCCCATCCCATCTTTCCCAAATAGTAGTGGCGCCCATTTTCACGGGGTAGAGCCATGAAGGATAGGTTTGCTGTTCCAAAAGTTTATAGGAAAGATCATTGTACCCAAAACGGGTCAATACATGACAGAGATAGGGAGTTCCAAGAAACCCGGTGGTGAGATGACTGCCATAGCTTCTAACGTTATCGGCCAAGCGCTTTGCAGCCTGGTCGCGCAAATTTTCCGGCAGCATGTCAAAATGGAGAGCCAGCACATAAGCCGTTTGCGTACCCGAAACCAGTCTCCCGCCGGGGGTCATATATTCCTTCACAAAGGCATCCTTGATTTTTTGCGCGAGCGCTGAATATTCAGCCTCTTCCTCCCTCTTTCCCAGCACCGCGGCCGCATTGGCCAGAATTTGGGTGGAATGCGCGTAAAAACATTGGGCTATCAGGTACTTATCGGTAACGGCCGAACGCCCATCATTATCATCTTCGGGCCTGTAGAAAAGCCAGTCCCCAAAATGAAAGCCGGTATTCCAAAGATCATTCTTTGCATTTCGCCTGATGCTTTCCACATAGGCTTTCATACTCTCATATTGATCCTTCAGGATTTCACTGTCACCATAGGCCAGGTACATATTCCAGGGAATGATCGTGGCCGCGTCGGCCCAACCGGCGCTGCTGATGGCCGCGCCCAGCACATTGGGAATCACAAACGGCACAACACCATTTTGCTGATCGGCAGCCAGATCCTTGAGCCATTTGGAGAAAAAATTATTGACATTCATGTTGAAGGACGCGGTGCGAGAAAATACCTGTGCGTCTCCGGTCCATCCCAGTCTTTCGTCGCGCTGCGGACAATCGGTTGGCACGTCCAGGAAATTTCCCATTTGACCCCACTGAATATTGTGTTGCAATTGATTGATGAGCCCGTTAGAAGAAGAAAAGGATCCTGTTGGCTCCATATCTGAATAGAGTGTTACGGCGGTGAAATTTTCCGGTTTCAATTCACCAGGATAACCTTGCAGCTTTGCATAGCGGAATCCATGCCAGGTAAAATGGGGCTCAAATGTCTCCACTCCGTTTCCTTTTAATATATAGGTGTCTTCAGCCCTGGCCTGCCGCAGATTTTCCGTATAAAAATTCCCTTCTTTGTCCAGCACTTCGGCATGTGAGATCCTGACCGTATCGCCGGCCCTTCCGCTTACTTTCAGAACCACCCAGCCTACCAGGTTCTGACCAAAGTCCAGGACCTGTTCACCCTTAGGGGTTTTGAAAATATGGATTGGATTGAAAGTTTCATGTTTCTTTACTCCTTCGTTGTATGTGGCCACCAGAACGGTCTTTGAATGATCAGCAATTTTCACAGGGCTCCAGTTTTTATCGTCATAACCAGGCATGGCCCAGCCCTGTTTTTCTTTACTGGCATCAATCGTCTCCCCATTGTAAATTTCTGAGTATCGAATGGCGCCGGTGGAAGACCGCCAGCTTTCATCGGACACCACGGATTGCGTTGTGCCGTCACTGTAAGTAATATCGATCTGCATTAACAGCGAGATATCTTTACCATATACATTTGAATTGTTTGTGAAGCCGATTATCCCTCTGTACCAGCCATTTCCAAGGGTTACGGCAATGGCATTATTCCCATTCCTGAGGAGATTCGTCACGTCATAAACCTGGTACTGTAATCTTTTATTATAGGAAGTCCAACCGGGCGTCATGTATTCATTACCGATGCGTTGCCCATTGATCTGCGCTTCGTAGAGTCCGTGTGCTGTGATATAAGCCGTTGCCGACCTGATCTTGCGGGCGGTGAGAAATTCTTTGCGGAAGAGCGGGCTTGGCCTGCCTGGTTCCTCTTCAAATCCCGGTTCGATCCATTTTGCATTCCAGTCACCTGGATTCAGCAGGCCCATCTGCCAATAAGCCGGAGCGCTCCAGGCGGAAACCTTACCGGCCCGGTCCCATACCCTCACCTGCCAATTGTATTTTCCGCCAGATTCAAGAGGAATACCACGGTAGGGTACCTGCACCGACTGATCAGATAATATTTTGCCGGTACCCCATACCGGAGTTCTGGCGCCCTGCAGGCTTATTTTGATCTCGTAGGCCGATTGAAGTACATTTCTTTCCGCGGCTGACAATTGCCAGCTAAAGCGGGGCTGGCGCTTATCCAACCCAATGGGATTGGTCCGGTTTTCAGTCAGGAGCTTTATCACCCTTGTTTGAGCGCTTAATGAAAAACAAAAGAATTGGGCAGAAAGAAAAAGAGCAAGAATCCTTGGCATAGCATTTTTTTTGAATTGGTTGGACGATAATCAACTGTAAAATACTTTATCCAAGCTATTCAAACATCAAGCACCAGCCAGTTTTCAGGCAACCTGCAATATTTGTTGGATTTATGCCCCACGGCAGCTGCCCTGGTTCCTGTCCTCAGGAACCGGAATTCACTAAAATTCTTCTCTCAAATCT
>CALFNL010000459.1 GCA_937902875.1 uncultured Bacteroidota bacterium
TTCTTCTTCTATTTCAAACTGAGGCCCACGTTCAGTTGCCTCTTCATTTTCCTCTCCTTCTTCGGCTTTCTCTGCCTGGCGTTCGGCCAAACCTTCCGCATGGGCGGCGGTGATATAGTTGGCGATGATGGCTATTGATTTTGTAGCATCGTCATTGGCCGGAATGGCATAGTCAACCCTATTGGGATCGCAGTTGGTATCAACCATGCCAAAGGTGGTAATGCCCAGGCGTTTCGCTTCTGCGAGCGCGATATGCTCGTGGCCTATATCAATAATGAATAATGCTGCAGGTACACGGCTCAGTTGGGCTATACCGCCCAGCACTTTTTCCATTTTTTCCTTGTCGCGGCTCAATGTAAGACGCTCCTTTTTGGTGATGCTGTCAAAAGTGCCGTCGTTCAGCATTTTTTCAATGCTCTGCATCTTCTTTACGCTCTTTCGAACAGTATTGAAATTGGTGAGCATGCCACCCAGCCAGCGTTCCGTAACAAAAGGCATGTTTACCTTTTTGGCGCAATCCGTCACGATTTCCTTGGCCTGCTTTTTAGTACCCACGAACATGATCTTCTTTCCGCTGCGCGCGATATTCTTCATAACGGCCGCGGCTTCCTGGAGATTCTCTACGGTTCTGTTGAGATCGATGATATGGATGCCTTTTTTTTCTGCGAAGATGTATGGCAACATCTTAGGGTTCCACTTCTTACGCAGGTGACCAAAATGTACACCGGCTTCCAATAACTGCTGTTGTAATGAAGTGTTATTTTCCATTTTTTATTTCAGCTTTTAACTATCAGCGATTAGCCTTTAGCGTTTTTATGAATTTAAATATTGTATACGTATGGCCCGATGGCTGTGAGCCGGCCCGGTACCATAAACTGATTATCGTTTTGAGAACTGGAAGCTTCTTCTGGCTTTCTTCTTACCGAACTTCTTGCGTTCCACCGAACGAGGATCGCGTCTCAACAGGCCGGCCGCTTTCAGAGCGGGGCGGAATTCGGCGTTCACCTCGAGGAGGGCGCGTGCGATACCCAGTTTGGCCGCCTCGGCCTGGCCCTTTAAACCGCCACCAGTAGCGTTGATTTTGATGTCGAATTTTTCCTGCAAATCGACTGCTTTCAACGGATGTTCAATTTGGTTCTGCAGATAAACCAGCGGGAAATATTGTTTGTAGTCCTTGTCATTCACCGTAATCTTTCCTTCGCCTTTGGAAAGAAAAACCCTGGTCACAGCTTCCTTACGACGGCCTACGGCATTTTTTTGCTTTTCCATGTATGATTGTTTGCGATTTGATGCCGGATGGTCCGGACATTAATTTAAAATTTCAATTCTTTGGGCTGCTGTGCTGTATGAGGATGCTCAGATCCGGCATACACGAACAATTTCTTGTACATTTTGCGGCCCAGCCGATTCTTGGGAAGCATGCCTTTTACGGCTCTCTCCACTATCACTTCAGGACGACGCAGCTGCAGATTCTTTGCTGTTTCCTCCCTCAGACCTCCGGGGTAACCCGAAAAATTCAGGTAGACCTTGTCTTCCAACTTTTTTCCGGTGAATTTTACCTTTTCCGCATTAATTACAACAACGTAATCGCCGCAGTCAACATGTGGCGTATAATAGGCTTTGTTCTTACCTCGCAACACAGCCGCGATTTTGGCGCACACGCGACCAACGGTTTGATTGGTGCCGTCCACAACGTACCAGTTACGCTGTACGGAAGCCTCGTTCGCATGTTTGGTAGTGAAATGTAATTTACTCATTGCTTTTTCTTTAGTTTGCCCGCCGCCATCCCGGCAGGATCAGTTAAAAATAGGAGCGCAAAGGTAAGTGAGATAGGGAGTCATTACCAAAAAAATGCTCTTAAATTTTTCAATGGCCCTTTGTAACGAATTGATTATCAGTAAAAATTTTAACAGAATTTTTTAGAGCTCTGAAAACTTCCTGGCTTTTGCCGATTATTGACCCGGCGCGGGATGAAATGTGGACATGCTTTGTTTGAATACCATTAATGAATCATTATTTCTGGCTACTAATATATAAGGATAGCCACGCGGGCCCTGGATGGTTTTGATATCTCTGGTTTCTCCGGTTACAATTAAACCACTCTCACTCATTGAAAGAGGAAAAAAATTCCCATGGCCATCCTGCTTCAGCACAATTCCATAGGAAGCATCATATCGGCCCTCATAGGGCTGCACGCCATAAAAATTTCCTCCGCAAACAAGTTCCTTCTTTCCATCTCCATCCAGGTCCACAGCCAGTATTCCAAAAATGGGCGATAGCTGGGCCGGCATAGGAAGTTCTTTCATTTTGAAATTCCCTTTGCCATCATTCATGAAAATGGCGCTGGCCATAGTAGATGCCTGCAATATTTTGGCCGAAGACAATTTGTCGCCGAATACTTCTTCCATGGTCTTTCCCGCAAAGCCCCTGTATTGCAGGTATTTCTTTTTTATGACGGGTAATTGTTTCTCCAATTCATCCTTTCCCAGGAAACTATAATATTTTCCTTTACTCACATTCGCCAGTATCTGGTCCTGCCGCCCATTATTGTCATAATCAAGCAAAAAAAGTTTCAATGGAAATTCTGCAGAAGCGGTCAATTTCGAATTGAGACCATAATTTCCCGCAATTATGTCTGGATAGCCGTTTCCGTCGACATCAGAAATTTCCAGGCTTTGCCACCAGCCGGAACTAAGCTGACAGTTGGCCATGGAGCCTGCACAGTTTTTAGGAGATTTTTTGAGTTGATTCCCGGTATTCATGAATATGGTGAGGGGCATCCATTCCCCCACCAGCACCAGGTCTGGCTTACCATCGCGGTTCAGGTCGGCAAACTTCGCGGCAGATACCATGCCCACATTGCGGAGACCCGGCGCCCATTCATTCGTGGCGATCCTGAAATGGCCCTTGCCATCATTCAGCAAAAGATATGATTCGGGAATATTGCCATAGGATTTCGCATCGGTTCGGCCACCCACGAAAATATCCTGGTCTCCATCTCCATCAATGTCTGCAACCGAAACACAACTCTTGTTGGCGAACATTGGAGGCAGGCCATCTGATTTTATGAAATTTCCCTTACCATCGTTAAGGTATAAGCGATCATTTAGTAAAGGTGACTGCCCGGAGTATTCATTCCCTCCGCTCACAACATAGAGGTCCAGGTCTTTATCACCATCCGCATCAAAGAAAAGGGCATCGACGTCTTCCATCGCTGCATCTTCCTGAAATAAGTTCTCATTGGTTCTTGTGAATTTGCCATCGGCCTCCTGAATAAACATGGCACCCGGCCATTTTTTGGCGCCACAAACAAAAAAATCTTCTATCCCATCTCCATTCAAATCTCCCACGGCCAGTTTGGGTCCCAAGGTAGATTCCTCATGCGGAATAAATGCCTGTACGTTAAAATCAAAAAAACTATCCTCTGAATGTTTCCAGGGTATTGAAAGATCTTCGGTAATATTCTTGAACAATGGTGTTGCAGGAGGCATTAATTCTTGCACCATGAATGAATCCGATGCATCTTCCTGCTTCAATTCCAAAACCCGGTTAGGAACTATATGATGAAGTTTTTCTAATTTCAGGTTGGGCCATACCACAATCAGACTGTCCACCAATTCGAGGGAATCCAGTCCAAAATGCACTACCGGAGAAACAGAAGATTGAAATCCCCTGGTTGGTTGCTGTTGCTGCAATTGCATCTTACCGCCCGCGAAGAGGTATATTTTTGTGCCGATGCCGAAGCCATTCTTGCCGCTTCCTTTCAGCTTGATGTCGAGGAAATTCCTGCCTGATGTATTGTTTCGATAGATGCCTGCCGGGTCATTCATTCTATTTACAACCAGGTCCAGGTCTCCATCATTATCCAGGTCCACGTAGGCGGCACCGTTTGAAATGCCAACAAAATCCATGCCCCAGGCGGCCGATTCATCCCTGAATTTTTCCTGCGCGCTCCCTTTGAACATGTAGTTATGCGATTTTCCTGGCGGCATCAGATTCAGGATGCTTGCGTCATTCTTTCTGCTTTTATCAAGTATTTCCTGCACATTCGAATTATAGATGAATTTCAGGTAGTCAAGGTCGGAAGGTCTTCGCATGATACCGTTAGACACGAAGAGGTCCTTGATGCCATCGTTGTCAAAATCGGCCAACAGAGGCGCCCAGCTCCAGTCTGTTGCGGCTATTCCAGCATACAGGGCCATTTCACTAAAATGCTTGCCATCATTATTTCTTTGCAGGGCATTACGGGAATACTGGTATTGGAACCCCATGTTGATGAGTTTGTATTTATAGATGTCCAGAGCATCATCTCCCCCATAAGTTTTCAACACGGATTCATCGGGCGGCAACATGTCCATAGTGACCAGGTCCAGCAAGCCATCATTATTATAGTCGGCCATATCATTACCCATGCTGAACCGGCTGTAATGGCCGAATGCCGAGGCCCCGATCTCTGAAAAAGTGCCATCGCGATTATTGACATAATAATAGTCATTCTCATGAAAATCATTTCCCACATAAATATCATCCCAACCGTCGTTGTTGAGGTCTCCCACGGCTATTCCCAATCCATATCCCAGGCCGCTTCCGTAGATTCCAGCCTTACTGGTAACATCAGTGAATTTTCCGTCGTCATTTCGCAATAACCTGTCCCCGGCCTCAGGGCTATATTTTCTTCTTACGGAAGTATCGCGGATCACGTCAACCAGGTGATCAGACTGATTGAGCAGGTAACAATCCAGGTCACCATCTTTATCATAGTCAAAGAATGCCGCCTGAGTGGAATAGTCATGAAAAGCCAGGCCGAATTCGGCGGATCTTTCTGTAAAACTCAAGTCCCCGTTATTTATATAAAGTTCATTATGCCCCTTCAGATTGAATTTACCCGAAACGGTGCAGACATAAATATCCGGGAGGCCATCTCCATTTACATCAGCCATTGTTACGCCAGTGCTCCAGTCCGCATCACCCTTTACCCCGGCTTTTTGAGTGATGTCTTCAAATTGAAAACCGCCTTTATTGAGGTAGAGTTTATTCCCACCTTTTTTGTTGGAGGTAAAGAAAATATCCTGGAGACCGTCGTTGTTGATGTCGCCAACGGCAACGCCTCCACCGTTATAAAAATACAGGTAGTCCAGTATGCTGAGAGAATCCGAATCGTGCAATTCGTTTTTAAAATAAATATGAGTGTAAGTGGAAGGAACCTGCTCAAACAGAGTCTGCTTTCGGCAGGAGAATAGGAATTGCGATGCAATCAGAATAAAGAAAAGAAATAGCCTGCTTCTCATTACTTGAAGAATTGGTTTATTGAGCCCGGGTTAATCCTTCGGGTTTCGTTGCTATTCGGCGAAGCATATAAAGGCATTTTCCGGGAACTCAATTTAAACTTAAAAAACAAGGCAAATTCGCAGAGGCGAAATTTACAGGATTCCCTGGCGCCAAGTTCATTTCAGAAAATATACCGGTTGCATGATATTGAAAGATAAGCTGTTTTTGGATCCCGGGCTGTCGAATAGGAATTGGTGTTCCACCCAAAAATCGGAAGCCTTTCGCGCGGCGTGTTTTTTAAGCCAGTCGTCCATTATTTTCATGTCGTCTTTGATATCTGCAAAATGACCGTCTGCATGTGCCACCAAGGCCTTATAGGCGGGAATGTCCAACTTTTTCAAGGGCGCTTTTACAATGGCGAGTGAATCTTTCAAAACGGCTCCCACCTGTATTTGCACCGTTGAATCATTAAGCATGCTATACCTGGACTGAATAAGGTCGGGATATTTTAATTGATCGTCTCTGAAATGCGTTATGATCTCTTTATATATCTCCTGGATCTGGTTTTCTACCTCACTCAGGGGAACGGTATCAGTACGGGTGGCCAAATCCAAAGAGGGGATATCCAATATTTCCATCCTGATACCGGAAAGCTGATCGGCAAAATGGTCCATTCTCCCTTTAAATTTTGAAACCGTTCCCAGGAACCTGTCGGAATATCCCGAAGGATCGAATAGAATCCTGAGCTTTTCGTATATATTTTTCCTGATCACTACTTTTTCTTCCCATTCCAATACAGATTCGTCCTTATGAATCTTTTTGGGATTGATCTTAATTTCGCCTTTCCAGGAAATTTCATCGTTGCCTCCCACGTTGTATTTCACCAGGCGATTTTTAGCGAGGCTGTCAAAATGAATTGGCAATCCCTGGGAATCGGAGGAATTGTTCAAAGGGTACCAATGTCTCCATTTGGTAGTGTCTTTTAGTGCCCTGTATACCGTAACATCGCTGATGTCGAGCCCCAGTTTGGTATGGAATGTGCGATTCACCGGAATGAGTAAAAAAGCTAAAAAGGCAATAAGAATAAAGAAAAGGAGTACAAGAATAATTTTCAGCCATTGCATGTCATTTCAGCTTTTGGGTCTGATTGAAAAGTCCTTATGTGTTTGTGCAATTTTTCAGGACTCAAAAATAGTTGTAAAGGTTCATTATTTTTGGGAATATGTAGCTTCGATTTTATTGTGTAAGCCCGCCTTTTTTTTGAACCAGGTTTCAACATGGATTAGCAAGGCACAAAATCAATAGAGCGAATTGGAGGGCCAGTCAGGTATCGGCTTCAACCGATGCGGGGTTTGCAATCGTTTGAGTTCCGGCCACCAGGCGATATTGTGAGGCTCCGTTACGGACTGTTTACGGAAACCGTATATGTGTACAAGTGCAGCTAATTAGGATTTAGTTGAGGAATGACAGATTATATTTATTGTTTATTGATCTTGCCGTCTGGTTTCTCTAGCTCCTTCTGATATTTCTGGTGATTGAACCTATACAATTTTCCGGGTCTGTGGGGCACATCCGACTCCGTTTCGTTGATATCAATAAGGAGTCCCATGGTGGATATTTTTTTCCTGAAATTTCTCCTATCCAGCTTTGTGCACAGAATTGCTTCGTAGAGATTCTGCAATTCACGAAGGGAAAATTTATTTCCAAGCAGCTTGAATACGAGAGGTTTTTCCTGGATATTTTTCTGCAACTGACTGTAGCTGGCGTCCAGGATCATTTTATGGTCGAATGCCATAGTGCGTATATCCTTCAACGGATGCCAATGCAGTTCATTGTCTGATAATTTAAGCTGATGGTGCCTGATATTTACGAGCGAATAATAGGCGATGGTAACTACCCGTCCTGCAGGATGCCTGTTGAGGCCGCCGAAGGTCTGCACCTGCTCCAGGTAAAGGTCATCGAGTCCCGTTCTTTCTTTCAACACCCGGTAAGAGGCCGTGTCCAGGTCTTCTTCGGGCAGCACAAGATCACCAAGCAGTGACCAGCAACCTTTGTATTCTTCCAAATTGCATTTGATCAAAAGCACTTTTAGTGTATTGTCGTCGAATCCAAAGATGACGCAGTCAACGGAAATAGCCACTTTGAAATAATCGTTGATGTCAATGGCTGTAGTGTTAATATTAGGTTTTCTGGCGCCGGGAGAATTCATATATCAAGGTTTATTCGGATTTTCTTTATCAAATTAAGCAAATTTACACCGCCAGGCTTTCCGCGTAAAAAAATATAGAAAGCGGGCCGCTTTAGTTATCCCTGCCAAACACTTTTTCTCCATTAATATAGGTGGCCAGGATTTTTGTTTTTAGAACCTGGGGTAGCTGGCATTTCATGATATCATCTTCCAGGATGATGAAATCGGCGGATTTGCCCTTTTCGAGGCTGCCCTTTTCCTTTTCTTCAAAAGCTCCCTTGGCGGCCCAAATGGTCATTCCCCGCAAAGCCTGTTCCCGGCTCAGGGCATTTTCCGGTTGAAATCCGCCTGGGGGGAAATTTTTGGCATCCTGCCTTGACACTGCCGCGTAAAAGGTTTTTAGTGGGCTAATATCTTCCACCGGAAAATCGGTGCCCAGCGGGATCCATCCATTTTGTTCCAACAATTGCCGGAAGGCATAAGCGCCTTTCACTCTTTCGGGGCCCAGCCGGTCCGAAGCCCAGTACATATCAGACGTGGCGTGTGTGGGTTGCACAGAAGGAATGATATTGTATTTTCCAAACCATTCAAAGTCGTTTTTGTCAATTACCTGGGCATGTTCGATCCTCCAGCGCCGGTCATTCTTACCCTGAAGTACCCTGGCATAGGCGCGGAGGATGGTGCGATTGCCGGAATCGCCAATAGCATGTGTGCATGCCTGAAAGGATGATTGCGCAATTACCTGCAATATGCTGTCGTAGTATTGAGGCCGGCTCAATAAAAATCCATACCAGCCAGGCTTATCTCTGTAGGGCGCCAGCAGGCAGGCTCCCCGCGAACCCAGGGCGCCATCTGCATATAGTTTGAACCCTATTACATTCAGGCGTGCGGATTTATAGGGACCCTTTTTGAGGTAATAATCATAATTGGATTTGGCGTCTGAAAGTAATGCCACTATTTTCATTTTAAGGTCTCCGGATTTCTGCAGCGAATCAATTTGATCCACCTGCTCCTTCATCAAGCCGCAGTCTTCAACGGTAGTGAGGCCTACTTCAAAGCAATTTCGCTGAGCTTCAGACAAGGCTTTTTTCAAAAAGTTTAGATTGGCTGCATCCGGAATCCATTGCCTCACCAGGCCTACTGCATTATCTATAAGTATTCCGGTAAGCCTTCCATTCCTATTTTCCACCTGGCCGCCTGCTAGCTTTTTCCCTGGCAGGATATGGGCCTTGTCAATTGCCATTTTGTTTACGATGGCCGCATGTCCATCGATACGGCTTAGAAAAACAGGATTCTGTGGAAAATTCCTGTCCAGCAGTTCCCTGTCAGGGAATTCCTTGAGATCCCAGTCGTTTTGGTCCCATCCTCTACCAATTACCCATTCGCCGGGAGCGATTTTTTTGTTTTGAATATATTTTTGGATGCGTTCTATGCATTCCATCCAACTGGAAGTGCCCACCAGGTCAGCCTCCTGCAGGCCCAACGCATAGGAATAAAAATGCGCGTGGGCATCTGTAAAACCCGGAAAAACAGGCTTGCCCCGGGCGTCTATTTTTTGGAGTGAGCTATAGGCATTTAGGATATCCTTGCTCATCCCTATATCCAGAATTTTCCCATCTTTTATGGCGAATGCTTCCTGCCTTGTGAAGGCGCTATCAACAGTATATACAAGGCTATTATAGAGAATGAGGTCAACCGCAGTTTTATGAGCGCAGGATTGAAGCAGGATTGCAGGAACACCCAGCATAAAAAGGCGGCGGAGCAGGGAAATTATTCTCATAACAAGCAGGCTTTAGTTGATTGAGGAATTAAAAATACGGCAACATAATCTTTTCATCACATTCATAGGCATAATACATTATAGTAATTTTACCAACTACAATACAAATTGTATGTATAATAAAGAGGAAACTCAAAAATTGCAGCAGGAAACTGTGGCATTGCTGAAACAAATCAAGGATAGGTCAGGGGAGTTGGCCCCTTCTCAGATCGAAAGGCTTAGAAAGTTGCTTCGCTTCCACGAAAACCGGTATTATGTGTTGAATGATCCTCTGATCGCCGATCCCGAATATGATTTATTATATAAGGCGCTTGACAGGATTGAACAAAAGCATCCTGAGCTGATAACCCGCGATTCTCCCACACAAAGAGTGGCCAGGGAACTTATCAGGGATTTCCCCAAGGTGCAGCACCTGGTACCCATGCTATCCCTCGACAATTCATATAATGCCTCCGACCTGGTAGATTTCGACCGCAAGGCCCGGGAACTGAGTGGGGTGGCTGAGATGGAATACTGTGTGGAACCCAAATTTGACGGAGCCAGCATTTCCCTGATCTATGAAAACGACATGCTTACGCGCGGGGCTACCCGAGGGGATGGTGCGGTGGGAGACGATATCACCACCAATATCAGGCAGATCAGGTCTGTGCCCCTTTCGGCCAGGTTTTCGGACTACGGTATTCAGCAGATAGAGATTCGGGGAGAAGTACTGATGAGTAAGAGTCATTTCGCGGAATACAACGATTACCTGGAAGAACAGGGTTTGGAAAGATTTGCCAATCCACGCAATGCGGCCGCGGGTTCACTGCGTATTAAAGACCCAAAAGAAGTGAGCCGCCGCAACCTGGAGGCATTCCTGTATCACGTGAGTTATTACACGAAGTTGGAAGGCGCCGGTTCGCAGAAAAAAGGAAATGCAGGCAAAGATGGCTCCGAATTGCTGAAAACCCATAGCGGCACCTTGAAAATGCTGTGGGAACTTGGTTTTCGCAGCCCTGAAAAAGAGAAAAAACTATTGAAGGGCATTAAGCCCGTGATTGAATTTTGCGAATTGTTCGAGAAAACAAGGGACGAGCTGCCCTATGAGATTGACGGGATGGTAATAAAAGTAAATTCCATTGAAACACAGGATAAGCTGGGTATGACAAGCCATCATCCGCGATGGGCGATTGCTTATAAGTTCAAGGCCAGGCAGGGCACCAGCAAGCTCCGGGCCGTGGAGTATCAGGTGGGTAGAACGGGGGCCGTGACCCCGGTTGCAAAGATTGATCCGGTGCCGGTGGGAGGTGTAACCGTAACGAGTATCTCCTTACATAATGAGGATTATATCAGGGAAAAGAATCTTTTGCTGGGAGACACGATCCTGATTGAAAGGTCGGGGGATGTGATTCCACAGGTGGTGAAACCATTTCCGGAATTGAGGACGGGAAGCGAAAAAGCCATTCATTTTCCACGGAATTGTCCAGTCTGCCACACAGAGCTCGTGAAGCCGGGTGGAGAAGCGGTATGGAGATGTCCCAATATCAATTGCGAGGCCCAGGTATTGGAAAGGATCTTACATTTCACCAGTAAAGACGCGATGGATATCAGAGGCCTGGGCGAAGCCAATGTTAGGAAATTCTATGAATTGGGATTCTTGAAAGATATCCCGGGCATTTATAGATTACCGTTTGACAGGATCATGGAACTTGAAGGGTTCGGAGCCAGGAGCGCCGCTAATTTTCAGGCCGGAATTGAAGCATCCAGGCATCAGCCCCTGCACCGTCTCGTTTATGCCCTGGGTATCCGCTATGTGGGCGAAACCACGGCCAAAATCTTAGCCAATGCCGTAAATCATCTGCTGGATTTCAAAGACTACACTCTTGAACAATTGCAAGGTCTTGAAGACGTAGGCCCCAAGGTGGCGGGCAGTATCTACCAATTCTTTCACAACAAGAATAATATACAAATGCTTCAGCAGCTTGAAAAATTGGGCCTGAACCTCACGAATGAACATAAAGAATTGCATTCGGCGGGAAATCTCAAGGGTCAAACCTTCCTGTTTACGGGAACCCTTAGCCGTTTTAAGCGGAGCGAGGCTGAAGAGATGGTGGAGCAAAACGGGGGTAGTGTGCTTGGAACAGTGAGCAGTAAATTGAACTACCTTGTGGTGGGTGAGGATGCGGGGTCCAAACTGGAAAAGGCAAAAAAAATCTCTACGGTGAAGATTATCACGGAAGACGAATTCCTCCGCATGATCCAGGGCTAACCCCCAAACCTGCCCGAAAACCGACTCCGCGAAATCCGACTATCCAAACCCTGCGAATAACCGTAGAAAAATAATATGTTAAGCAATAGGATTGTATTAAATTTATAGTTACTAAATCTTCAGCCATGATAAAGAAAGTTCCCGGCGAAACATGGAAGCAACTTCAATTCTCAGGCTGGAAACAATTGCGCAAGAAATATGCGGTTTCCAACCAAGGCAGGGTGGCCAGTTATTCTGAAGATGTTTACCGTGACGGACAGTTGCTGGATGGCTCCCTTACTACGGGCTATCGCAGTCTCAACCTCCATCGTCCAAATAACAAAGGCACGATATACATTCACCGTGAAGTGGCCAGGCTGTTTCTCAGGAAGCCTACTCCCAAGCACCAGTATGTTGTGCATGTGAATCACAATAAACTCGATAACAGGGCCGCCAACCTCAAATGGGCAACGCTTAAAGAAGTGAGTGCTCATCAGCAAAAAAGCCCCGCCAAGATCGCTTACAAAAAGGTGCAGGCATCACGTACAGTGGGCCTCAAGCTCAAAGCCAACCAGGTCAGGGCCATTAAGAAAACCATTTCAGACCCCAAGCGAAAGATCACTTACAAGAAGCTGGCTGAAAAATATGGCGTGAGCGAAATGACCCTTTACCGCATCAAGAGCGGAGAAAATTGGGGAAGAGTGAAATAGCGAGTCGGCCGATTTGACCTCAGCAATTCAGCATCACTCTTTGATTTCAGATGGTATTATAAAATCTCCACGAAATGTGCGAGAAGGAATTTTCAGTATCTGATTTCCAGCCAGGATAATTCAATATTCGCATTTTCAACCTGCACTATGCTACAGGCTTCTACCCTCAATTTTCTAAGAGCACTGAAGAAGAACAATAACAAAGTTTGGTTTGACGCACACCGCGGCTCTTACGATGATGCCCGGAAGGATTTCGAAAATTTTTTAAATGAAGTACTCGACCGGCTTGCCAGGAAAGACGAAACCATCAATGGTCTCAGACCAAAAGATTGCATTTTTCGTATCAACAGGGATATCCGTTTTTCCAAGGACAAATCTCCATATAAGTCCAATTTCGGCGCCAGCATAGCAAGGGGTGGTAAGAAATCCATTTTTGCCGGATACTATATTCACTGTGAACCCGGAGCGGCATTTGCGGGAGGAGGACTCTGGATGCCCATGCCCGCTGAAACCAAAAAAATCAGACAGGAGATCGACTATAATTGGGATGAATTCAGTAAGATCATCGGCTCCCGAAAATTTAAATCGGCGTATGGCGACTTATATGAAGGGGAAGATGTTAGTTTGAAAAAACTTCCTCAAGGATACCCGAAGGATCATCCCGCTGCCGGCTACCTGAAGTTCAGGAGCTGGCTGGCCCTCAGGAATTTCTCCGACAAAGAATTGAAGTCAAGAGACCTGGTGAACAAAACGATGGACGCTTTTCTTAGTCTGAAACCTCTCCTGAATTTTCTCAACCAGGCTCTGGAAGATTGATCATTATTCATCGTATTATTATTAAAACAGGTCACTATTCTAAATTCATTTCTGCCTTCGGGGGATGAATCTATCCGCCTAAGAATCCATCGGCATAAATCGTGTGGGCCGGTAAGATTGGATGGAAATTCATCATTCATGGTATCAATAAAAACATAGAACTTTACTTTATGATTTCAAAATTGCTAAGATCTTCGCTGTTCTATGGGTTCTGCCTCATAGTTTTTTTTTCCTGCAAGAAAAAAGAGTCCCATGCTCAGCAGCAACCCGCACCTATACCGGCGCCGAAGCCAACTGCGAGCTGGAATTTTGAAACCAGTGCTATATGGGTCGATGAATTCGACAGTGGCAGCACGCCCGATACTGCTCATTGGTCATTTGAAATTGGAGGCAATGGGTGGGGAAATAATGAATTGGAATATTATACAGACGGAGCCAATGCAATTATAGACAGTGGTTCTCTTCGGATCATCGCGAAAAAAGAATCATTCGGAGGCAAAAATTATACTTCTGCAAGGATGATCAGCAAGGGAAAAGGAGACTGGCTCTATGGACGTTTCGAAATAAGGGCAAAGGTTCCCAAGGGAAGGGGAACATGGCCTGCCATTTGGCTTCTCCCAACCGATGAAGCATACGGAGGCTGGCCCAACAGCGGTGAGGTAGATATCATGGAGCATGTAGGCTTCGACCAAAACAGAATTCATTTCACAGTGCATAATGCCACCTATTTCGCCGGAAACGGAGTGGGAGCCGACATGGTGGTGCCCAGCGCTACGGATTCTTTTCATGTGTACCGCTGCGACTGGACCCCTGCCGGAATCCGCGGTTATATAGACGGCAAACGTTATTTTGAATATGAAAACAATGGAAAGGGGTCGCCCTATTGGCCATATGACAAGAGATTTTTCATGATCCTGAATGTGGCTATCGGCGGCGGTTGGGGAGGACAACAGGGTGTAGATGACAGCATCTTCCCCGTTGCCATGGAAATTGACTATGTGAGAATATATAAATGGCTACCCTGAAAATTAACATAGATCAACTTGTACTTCAATTTTTCATTCAGCATTTCGCGGCTACACTTTCACAGAGATTATAATAGGTTAAAAGTGCCGCTACATATCATTTCGGTCTGTCTCTAACGTTATCTACACAAAATCCAATGGTATGAAAGCAACTCGACTCCTAAGCCTTATCGCAATTACCCTTTTTTGCATGCTGGCTTCCTGCAGCAGGCCCAAATATTATACTTCGGCTTCTTTCGATCAGAAGACCGCGAAGCACAAACTGGTAGCAGTGCTGCCCGCAGAGATTGTACTCACGGGCAATCAGCCCAAGAATCTCACCAGGGCCGACATTGAAATCATTGAAGAAGAGGAAAGCAAAGCATTCATGCAGTCGCTTTACAATAGCATTCTGGAATACGCCAATACGCGCAAGTATTATACCCGTGTAAATCTTCAGGATTTTGCTACCACCATCAAGATTCTGGGAGACAACAATATCACGCTGCGGGATTCCTGGAACAGGAATGATGAAGAAATGGCCCGCCTGCTGGGCGTGGATGCGGTAGTACGTATGCGCATCCGCAAAACGCGCTACATGAGTGATATGGCATCCTATGGAGTAGATCTCGCCAAGAGGATCAGTTATGAAACAGGAGTGTTTGGAGTGGCCAATCGGGTAGGCATTCCTGTTCCTTATATTTCCAACAGAACGAATGACATCAATGCCAGTTGCAGCCTGGTGAGCAATGGAGAAACATTGTGGAATGATTATTATAAAGGCGGAGCGAACTGGAATAATCCGGCCAATCAGATTATTGAAGGCGTCACGGAGATTTTTGGAAAACATTTTCCTTACAAGCAGAGGAATAGATAGGACATTATAAACATATTTTCACAGTCACCCTCACCCTAACCCAGGGGCAAGATCCTGACTCTAAGGTCAGGATTTTGAATTTGGGGGAGGGTTTGAAACACATGAGTAGTTGTGTATATTTATGTACCGGTTCCAAGCTCTGAAGTCACACAAAGTTTGCATTACACAAACAGAAATCTTAAACTCATTACACGGTGGCCAAAACCATATCTCCCGGTTATTCCACATTTTGCTGTAGCCTCTTTTCCTGCAAGTTTCAAATGCGGTCAAAAATCTTTCACACCATGCCCCTTCGAATATTAATATTATTTACACTCACTTTGGCATTTAATAGTGGATTATTTGCGCAAGCTGATATAGCAGGCGTGTGGAACGGCAGGTCTATTTGCCAGATTAAGAATTCTCCTTGTCATGATGAACAGGTAGTCTATCATATTTCAAAAAACAGTAGCGATAGTTCATTTGATGTGATTATGCACAAAATCGTTGACAACAAAGAAGAATATATGGGGACTCTGAAATTTACATTTGATCCTAAACAGGGGACCTTAATTTCCATAGATACAGCACGCAAGATTCGCTGGGAATTCAGGGTCAATGACAAGTCAATGAATGGTACTCTAACCTATAAGGGCGAACTATACAGAATCATTGAAGTAAAAAAATAAAACTGAACAGGCATTCAAAATGGCAAGGACATCGAATAGGCATGAACCTTAAATGAATCATAGAGGAATGCTGGCAATTTAACCCGTCGATTTTTTTGACAAACAAAGAAATGAGGCCTTGCGACTAACTTTGACAATTGATATAAACGACAATGAAAAAGAACTTGACGCCTAACATCTTTCGTATAAGTTCTCTCGCGGTAGGGACACTCGGGGCCCTGTGTTCACTTTATTTTACAATACACGCCGGTCGAAATAATAAATCTATTTTACTTATTTTGCTTTTTGCTGTCTGGGTGCTCTCTCCGTTCGTAGCTTTGGTGGCGGCCAATGTGGTTTCAAATCGTTGGTCGATTTTTGCCCGCAAGATGCTTTACGGCCTGATGCTTGTTCTGACCGTTCTATCGTTGGCCTATTATAGTGGCTTTTTGAGTGTGGCCGGAACCAAGACCGCTTTTGTATTTCTTATCGTGCCCCTCATTTCATGGCTACTTATTGCGCTGTTTATTCTGATCACCAGGTCAATGTCACCAAGAAACAAGAACGGATAATCATTCTTGAAGAGCCACGCATAATAAAGGCTTGCCTAAGACCGATTGCATTAAATATGAATCTTTACTATATTCGACTGGCCAGAAGCGAGTCGGCAAGTTTGGCATGATTTCTATTTTTAATTTCAAGAAATGAAATGAAATTCGTACATCATATATAACCATCCGGTCTATGGCTGGAGTAAAATCAATACCCGAAGGTGTTTCTGTAGTAATGCCCATGTTGGTATGCCGGGATGTTACTGCTGAAATAGATTTTTGTATAACAGTCTTTGATGCACTGGAACGGGTGAGGCGTCCGGTACCAGAAGGCAAACTGGCACATGCGGCGTTGACGATCAACGGCGCGATGATCATGATCGAAGGTGAATGGCCAACGCTTTCAAGTCGTTCTCCACAAACTGATGGAAGCTCGCCCGTTATAATTTATGTGTATGTAAAGGATGTGGACTCTACAATCGAGAAAGCTGTGGCCAAGGGTGCTAAAATATTGCTTCCGGCAAAAGATCAATTCTGGGGCGACAGGACAGGGAGGATCATGGATCCGGAAGGACATGTTTGGATTATCTCGAGCCGGATAGAAGAAACCAGCTCCTTTGAAAGACAGGAGAGATGGTCCAAATTACTCGATTCATAGTTGTGAAACCAGGTCTGCATGTTCGATCAGAATAACCCAAGAATGGAAACTACTCTTAAATTAGCACAGACAATCTTGCTGCGGACTGCAACATTTATAGTGATTCAACACACCCACTTAAAACAGTAGGAAAAATATTTCCCGCTATTTCAAAAAGCGGCTGATCAAGATGAACTAAAACCATCACTCGTTGCAAAAATGATAGACAGGATCAGGGTCGATAAGGGTCAGAAACAAATTTATGGCACTCAGGCAGTCCCTTTAAAAGATCCTAAAACCGGCTACATGACCGACAAATACGAAATAGCTCCAATAGAAGATGAGGAAAACGTGAATTCAAGAAGGTTGAAGGTGGGACTTCCAACTATTGAGGAGGGCGCAAAGGAATTAGGAGTTGACTATACACCAATTACAAGGAAAAAGGGTAGCTGAGATTGTATTTACTGAAGCTCTTGGGGGAGGATCAATAATCATCAAGAAATAATTCAGCCCGATGCCTCGGGGTTCCGCGAAAAAAAAACAGTCGACAAATAATATAAATTCGGCAAAAAAATATAAAAAAACATACTATTGAACCCATAAAATCAAATAGATGAATACTGATACATTGTGGTTTGAAATAGCCATTGTTTGTGGCATTACAGCATTTGGCAGTATTTTTTTCGGACATTTTGAAGAGCATACGCCCAAATTCAGAAGGGTGTTGAAATTGATTTTATTTAACATTGTGGTCGTCCTTTTATCAAAATATTTGGGACGAGTATGGTCTTTTGGCTTTTTAGCCATTTGCCTCTTAGGCGTAGTATATATTCATGCTATTTGGCTTCCAGGAAAGGGTATTAACGGTTTAACAGGAGAACCCAAAGAAAAATATTACAAAATGAGAGGATGGGAAAAGTTTCTCAATAAACCCAAAGAAGAGAATGTGGAGGGAAACCATTAACCGGAACTCCCTCGCTATTCACTATGGTCAGATTTTTAAAAGCAAACATAAACTATGAGACAGAAACTAAATTTAATAACTCTCGGTGTTGACAATTTTGAAAAATCATTGGCCTTTTACGAAAAAGGCCTTGGATGGAAAAAGTCAGACAAGGGAACTGATGACTTGGCATTGTTCCCATTGGGCGGAATTACTCTGGCCTTGTACCCAAGGAAAGATCTCGCCGACGATACGACGTTGAAATATACCCCCACGAAATTCTCAGGATTAACACTTTCCTACAATGCAAAATCAGAAAAGGAAGTTGATGAAGTATTAGCGAAAGTTGGGCAACTCGGCGCCACGATAGTCAAGCCTGCCCAAAAGGTCTTTTGGGGAGGCTATGCCGGATATTTTAAAGACCTGGACGGACATCTGTTTGAAGTTGCGTTTAACCCATTTTGGGAACTCGACGAGAACGATAACTTGAAACTTTAGTGGCAATTTAATGAAGCTTGATAGGTCAATGATCTTTGGCAATTGTATTCAGCCGCTCAAAGCAAGGTTTCAAAATACACTTCAGTAAATTGCCATTATTTGGACGGATAGCTTAATTACAGTTTGAATGGATGATAGTAAATGTTCTTAAAATAGAACTGAAAGAAATTTTGCCTTTACGAAATCTGTTTCTGCAGGAAACAAATTTTCAAATCAGGTATAATGCCTGCCATGAACGTGGTTGGACAGACAGTTATATTTTAACCCATGAGGAAACAAAAATTGGCTACGGCTCCATCAAGGGAAATGAAAACCTGAGCGACAGGGATACCTTGTTTGAATTCTATATGGTTCCAACTTACAGACATCTTGCGTCAACCGCTTTTTTAGCATTGTTAGAATTGTCCGGAGTCAATTTTATCGAATGTCAAACTAATGATCTCTTTCTCACCTCATTATTGTATCAGTATGGACAAGACATAAATTCAGGCCCAATTTTATTTGAAGACCATGTGAAAACAGATATAACTATGGGTCATATTATTTTTAGAAGACGGAAAGCTGGCGATATTGTTTTTGAACACAAATCAGAACCGGTTGGCGAATATGTTTTGGAACTCAACGATGAGATTGTTGCTACAGGTGGTTTTCTTCTGCATTACAATTTTCCATTTGCTGATTTATTCATGGAAGTAAAGGAAGATGATCGTAGAAATGGGTTAGGAAGTCTTTTGATCCAGGAGCTTAAAACACAATGCTATCTCACAGGCAGAGTTCCTGCGGCTCGTTGTGATATAAAGAATCATGCCTCAAAGGCGACCCTGATCAAAGCGGGTTTTAGAATAGCTGGTTTTATGCTTTTGGGAAGGGTTAAATGACAAATACAAAATCAGAAAAATTAAATGCGAAAAAACGAGCGGCAAGAGTGGTTTTGACCTAAAGTGAATGGCAGATGGAATCCTGCATATATCCAGCGCAAGGCATTACCGTTGCCAGCATAGTCTTGCAATATTCATTATATTTGGGATATGAAGGAGTTGGTTACCATAAAGCAAATTCTTACGCAAATAAAACCAGAACTGATGGAAAAATATCACGTCAGTTCTATTGGCCTGTTTGGCTCAATAATACGTGATGATTTCAATCCTGCCAGCGACATAGACATATAGTGGATTTCAGCAGGCCTATCGGTATCGAATTCATAGACCTGGCAGATTACATTGAAAATAAACTCAGGAAATCCATTGATCTAGTCTCCCGGAAAGGGGTGAAGCCAAAATATTATAGGGAAATAGAATCAGAAACCGTTTATGTCTAAGCGACAACCCCACTTACTTATTGAAGACATTATTGACAGCGGCGGCAAAATTATCGAATATACAAGTGATCTTACTTTTGACCACTTTACCAAGGATTGCAAGACCATATATGCATTTATTCGAAATTTTAAAATTATAGGAGAAGCAGCCAACCGCTTGCCCTAGGATTTTAGAGATAAATATCCAGATATTGACTGGCATAGAATCAGGCGATCCAGGAATCGAATTGTGCACGACTATTTTGGGATAGATTATTCCATTGTTTGGGAAATCAAAGATTCATTTCTTCCCAATCTCATTACTAAATTACGATCGTTGAATCTCTAAAAAAGTACTCTTCCGCCGATGCAGACATGACAAAAATGACGCTTCTGATTCATTAGTACTGGAAGTCTTGAAACCGTATAGACTCAAAATATTTCCAATAGAAGTACTTGCCGGAACACCCGTGATAGACATTAAACCTTTCATTGAATCGTAAAATAAAAGTGGATGCGCTTTATAATCCACATATACCGTCTGTCATTATAGTTGCCTTTCTATTATTAAATTATTCCTTTACCATTTAATTTTGAATTCATGAAAATGTTCATCTGCCTGGCATTGATTCCTGAATTCGAATGCGGCAACTGCCAGAATTCTGCATAACGACACTATGATCGAAAGTGGAATAATGACTCGTCATCTCAGTGTAAGATTCCGCAGAAGACCAAAATGTAAACAGTTCGTTAAATAAACAAAATGGTAAACCTCTTCTCCGCAATAAAGGACAGCAATCTATTTCGTAAAATGGAAGTAAGCGAACTTCTGTTTGTGGAATATACCTGTATGAAGGAAGAAAACAAATTCGGGATTTGGTCAAACAACAACTATTTTGCTTTCATAAGCTCCGGTAAGAAAATCTGGAGATCGATATACCATTCCTATGAAGTGAATGAAGGCGAAATAATCTTCGTTAAAAAAGGAGCAAATCTCACCCATCAATTTTTTGAAGATGAATTTTGCGCAATCTTCATCTTCATTCCAGACGACTTCATTAAAGCTTTTTTAAGGAGAAATACAGGATTACTGGAAGGTACCCAAAAAGATCTATCCGGCCAGGATTCGGTCTTACGCGTACATGAGGATGAATTGTTGGAAAGTTATTATCGCTCCATACAATCCTTTCTATCATTAACTGAAAAGCCGAATGAACAGCTTCTGAAACTTAAATTCGAAGAATTACTCTTAAGCCTGTTCTCCAATAAGAAACACCAGGACCTGACTGACTATTTTATTTCTCTATGCCAAAATCAGGAATATCATATGAGCAGGGTGATGGAAGAAAATTTTGCATATAACCTTAAACTTGAGGATTATGCCCAATTATGCCATATGAGCCTGTCTGCATTCAAGAAATCATTCAGACAATATTATAATACTACGCCCGCAGCATGGCTCAAACATAGGAAATTAGACCTTGCCCGCCACCAATTACACAGATCTGATCCAAATATTGGCCAAATTTCGTTTGAATGCGGATTTGAAGACACTTCACATTTCATCAGGGTGTTCAGGAATAAGTACAATCTAACCCCCCTCCAATACCGGCAAAAGCATTCAAAATCGGCAAATAGTGAAGTTTGAACCTCAGAGTCGATTTATATGACTCCTCAGGCTATAATCATAGTCACTCCGGCATCTACATTTGCTCACATATTCATTAACTAAATAAACACAAAATGAAAAATGTAGAAGCGGTTTTATCAGTAAAATTCAATTCAACTCACAATTTTGAGGAATTGATGGGTATATGTGAAGAAGATTTGGAAACCATCAGAAAAGTTCAGGGGCTCCTTCAGAAATAGTACATAATCGAAGAATTTACAG
>CALFNL010000460.1 GCA_937902875.1 uncultured Bacteroidota bacterium
AGACTGGAAAAATGTGAGGGAAGTGAAAGGTGCTGGTTCAAGCAGCAGTGCGCGGTTCTATTCGGCAACAGATGATTCACCTTATAAGGGCGTCTCCTATTACCGACTGCAGCAAACCGATATCAATGGGAAAATAACATATTCCGCTATGAGAGTGGTGTCTATGAAATTGTCAGGCAATTTTAGCGTGTATCCCAATCCGGCAACAGATCATATTTTGATTAGCTATGCCCACAATGATAAGCCGCAAATTGAAATCTATAACAGCAATGGTCAAAGAATGAATCTGCACCTGGTAGAAAACGGCACAAGTTTATCCATCAACATTTCGGGAATGAGCCCTGGTATATATTTTGTGACACTCACAGCAAATGGCATAATGGAAACCAGAAAGATTATCAAAAACTAATTGTTGCGTATTTGAGCAACTAATTTGTGAACCGGAAAATATTTAGTTGGGCACTTAATTGTTCACATGACATTCCCCTCATTTCCTCCTTCTGTAATTTTGCCTGATCAATCTCAAATAAAGAGACTTCTGGCTTCACCAATGGTCTCAATGATTGCCGCCCTGCATTTGAAAATATCAAATTCTGTCGAGCTTCCCCAGAGCACCGTCGCTCTTCAGCTGCCGAAGGCTCAGCCAAATGCAGTGAAGCTCTCGCGTAATCGTCCAAAGCCGGGCTTAACCCATCGAAACTATAGACTTCAGCTAATAATAATATAATTATAAAGCCCGCCGTCGCTTTACGGTCGCCGTATTACTCCGAAGGCGGCAAAGCGAAGGCGGGCGATGTCGGGGCGACTGGATTCGAACCAGCGACCACTTGCACCCCATACAAGTGCGCTACCGGGCTGCGCTACGCCCCGATGGATAGCTAAATTCTAAGAGGATGGGCCGGCAAAACTAACTGAAAATTTCAATTTCAAAAAATCCGGAAACATCAATTATCTTCGTGCAACTTTTCCAAGATGAAGATTCTCATTCGCAAAGCCCGAATCGTCGATTCTAATTCCCCACTTAACGGACTCATAAAAGATATTTTTTTAGAAAACGGGAAGATCACCCTGATCCAGGACCAAATCAATACAAGCGCTGATCGGATCGTTGAATCGGAAAACCTCCATATTTCGCCGGGCTGGGTAGACATATTCTCTCATTTCTGCGATCCGGGTTTTGAATTCAAGGAAACCCTTGAAACCGGGGCTTTGTCCGCGGCCGCTGGTGGATATACAAATGTATTTGTACTTCCCAACACCATGCCGGTTATTCATAACAAATCGCAGGTTGAATACATCCGGGAAAAGAGCAGGTCGCTGCCAGTTAATATTCACGCCATTGGCGCCGCAACAAAAAATGCAGAAGGCAGAGACCTTGCTGAAATGTATGATATGCAGGCCAGTGGCGCCATAGCATTTGGCGACGGACTCCATAGCATCCAGTCTGCCGGATTGCTGCTAAAGGCACTGCAATATGTAAAGACATTTAGTGGAACAGTGATTCAGATACCCGATGACAAAACCATTGGAACTCACGGTTTGATCAATGAGGGCATAATTTCCACCAGGCTGGGGCTTCCCGGTAAACCCGTTATTGCCGAAGAATTGATGGTGGCGAGAGATATCAAACTGGCAGGTTATGCCGAGTCCCAAATTCATTTTACGGGAATCACTTCCAAAAAGTCTATTGAATATATCCGTAGAGGCCGCGATAGCGGGGCCCAAATAAGTTGTTCAGTGACACCCTACCACCTTTATTTCGTGGATGAAGACCTCATGGATTACAATACGGACCTGAAAGTGAATCCTCCCATCCGCAACGATTCCGACAGAGATGCATTACTGGAGGCCGTGAAGAATGGATTGGTGGATTGCATTGCGTCCCATCATCAGCCGCATGAATGGGATAGCAAGACCTGCGAATTTGAATATGCAAAATTTGGAATGATTGGCCTGGAATCGGCCTTTGGTGTGTTGGGCGCACTGGGGATTGATGCAGACACCTGGGTGAGACTGGTAGGCATTAATCCCAGGAAAATATTCGGCCTACCTCCCATGAGCGTCATGCAAGGGGCGAGGGCAGATCTGACTTTTTTCAATCCCGATACAGTTTATCGTTTTGAGGAGCGCCATATCCGTTCAAAGTCAAAAAATTCTCCTTTTATTGGCAAAGAACTCAAAGGGAAGGTGATTGGGATAATTAACGAAGAGAAGTTATTTTTGAATCATTAATATTCAACCAAAACAAACAACATGGAAGCCAGGAAAAAAAATATCGGAGTCACCTACGGATTGATTTCCGGATTAGCATCCGTTTTATTTGGTCTCTTACTTTATATGGGCGGAGTCAAATGGTTTGTGAACCCGGTAGCCTACCTGGCCTTCGTGATCCCGATCATATTTGCCATATTAGCTGGTGTAAAGCAAAAGAAGCTGAATGAAGGGTGGCTCGAATTCGGAGAAGCCCTGAAGACCGTTTTTACGGTTTTCGTGATAGGAACCCTCATAAGCACAATTTTTAATTTTATACTATTAAATTATATCGACGAACCGTTCCGCCAAGCCCTGACACAGGAAACGGCTGAAAAAACCCAACAATTCATGCAAAAGTTGGGCGTTTCACAGGATCAGATTGACAAAACTGTGGATGACATGATGAAGGGAAATTCTTATACAATCGGTAAGCAGGCATTAGGTGTTGCATTCTTTTGCATCTTTTGGTTTATCATAAGCCTGATTATCGCCGCCATAATCAAGAAGAAAAAGCCGGTGTGCCTGGTCTCGGCCAATGAGACCAGCAGAAAAACTAAGAATGGATATCAGCATCGTAGTTCCATTATTCAACGAAGAGGAATCGCTTCCCGAATTGTGCGCCTGGATCAAAAAAATAGTGGACGCCAACTACTTCTCCTATGAAATTATTTTGGTTGATGATGGGAGTACTGATGCTTCCTGGAAGGTGATTGAAGAACTGCGATCGCAAAATCCACATATCAAAGGCATCAAATTCCAACGTAACTACGGAAAGAGCGCCGCCCTGAACGAAGGCTTCAAGGCGGCCCAGGGAGATGTGGTGATTACCATGGATGCCGACCTGCAAGACAGCCCGGACGAAATTCCCGAACTCAGAAGAATGATCCTGGAAGATAAGTATGACCTTGTGAGCGGCTGGAAAAAGAAACGTTATGACAATGCAATCACCAAGAACCTACCTTCTAAATTCTTCAATGCAGTAGCCAGGAGAATCACCCGGGTGCCCCTTCACGATTTGAATTGTGGACTGAAATCATACCGGAATAAAGTGGTTAAGAGCGTTGAAGTGTATGGCGAAATGCATCGCTTTATCCCTGTACTGGCTAAATTGGCAGGCTTCAGGAAGATCGGGGAAAAAATAGTGGAACACAGACCACGGAAATACGGACATACCAAATTCGGATGGGAACGTTTCATCAATGGATTCCTGGACCTCACTTCAATTCTTTTCGTTGGAAAATTCGGCAAGAGACCCATGCACTTCTTCGGGCTCTGGGGAACGGTTGCCTTTTTCATTGGGTTCTGCATCAGCATTTACCTGGTGATTTCCAAATTCGTTGACCAGCAATTCCCCCTTACGAATAAGCCGGCTTTTTACCTGGCACTCACCTTGCTGATACTCGGTTCCCAGTTTTTTCTGGCGGGATTCCTGGGAGAACTCGTTTCCCGTACTGCGCCTGAACGCAACAGTTACCTGATCGAAAAAAGAATCGGGCTCAGTCAGGAACTCAAATAGGAAAAAATTCCTGAAATTCATTCCAATTTATGAGTGACCAAAAAAAGGTTGTGATACTGGGTCCCGCGCATCCCCTGCGTGGCGGCCTGGCTTCCTATGATGAAAGACTCGCAAAAGAATTTCAACAGCAAGGATGGGATAGCCTCATTTACACTTTTTCACTTCAATACCCAGGCTTCCTGTTTCCGGGTACCACACAATATTCCACAGAACCTCCTCCTGCCGGCCTGAATATCAAGGTGCGGGTCAATTCAATCAATCCCCTCAACTGGTGGCTCACAGGCCTCAGTTTAAAGAAGCTCAGGCCGGATATCATTGTAGTGCGTTACTGGTTACCTTTTATGGGGCCCTGCCTGGGGACCATTTGCCGGATTGCCCGCAGCAATAAATTTAGCAGGATTGTTTGTATTGCTGACAATGTAATACCTCATGAAAAGCGCCCCGCAGACCGGCTTCTAACCCGGTATTTCCTTCGCTCTGTAGATGGATTCATTACTATGAGCGAAAGAGTATTAACTGACCTGCATGGTTTCGCCGCAGATAAACCTTCACGCTTTGTGCCGCACCCTCTCTACGATAATTTTGGTGAGAAAATTCCGCTTCCGGAAGCAAGAAAAAAGTTGGGACTAAACCCTTCCGCGAAAATTATTCTCTTCTTCGGCTTCATTCGTGAATATAAAGGACTTGACATTCTGCTTCATGCCATGGCGAATGAAGGGATTCGCCGGGCAGGGATTAAGCTGCTGATAGCCGGAGAATTTTATGAAGACAAGAGGCCCTATTTGCAATTGATAGATGAATTGGGCATCGCAGATGGAGTAATTCTGAAGACGGAATTCATCCCTGATAGCGAAGTGAAATATATCTTATGTGCCGCAGATTGCGTGGTGCAACCCTACAGGAGCGCTACTCAGAGCGGGGTAACACCCCTGGCATATCATTTTGAAAAGCCCATGATTGTTACGAATGTGGGTGGCCTGCCTGCGCTGGTACCCGATGGCAAGGCGGGACTGGTGGCCGAACCCAATCCGGAATCCATCGCAAGTCAAATTCTCCGTTTCTTCCAATTGGGAGCTGAGCATTTCATTCCATTTCTGCAATCGGAAAAGAAAAAATATTCCTGGGGCCAAATGGTGCAGGCAATAACGGACATTGCGCAGGCTGCCACAATTCAAAATGTCTGAGTCCCTGAGCCTTTAAATGAATTCCAAAAAAGGTTTAGGTTTGCGCCTGATGATCATGATGAGGAATCAATATGGAATGAAAAATGTGCAAATAAATAACCTGGTAATTGAATATGATATATAGAAGCAAGGCGCCGTTGCGCATTGGCCTGGCTGGAGGAGGCACAGATGTGAGTCCGTATAGCGATCTTTATGGGGGTGCCATCCTGAATGCCACTGTTTCACTATACGCATATGCTCATATCGAACCAATGCAGGAAAATGCCATCATATTGGAATCTATTGACCAAAAAGAGGAAGAACGTTTCGATTGGAACCATGAATTACCCATCAACGGCAAGCTGGGCTTACTAAAGGGGGTGTATAACCGCATTCAGAAGGATTATGGTCTGCCCCAGTCTGGATTCAGGCTGAGTACTTTTGTGGATGCCCCTGCCGGCTCTGGACTGGGAACTTCATCCACCCTGGTAGTGGCCATAATCGGGGCTTTCGTTGAAATGCTGAAATTGCCATTGGGGGAATATGACATGGCGCATTACGCTTATCAAATTGAGAGGAAGGATTTGATGCTCGCCGGCGGTAAGCAGGATCAATATGCGGCCACTTTTGGAGGCGTGAATTATATGGAATTCTATGACGATGACAAAGTGATAGTAAATCCTCTCCGCATCAAGTCTGAATACCTATGTGAGCTGGAAAACAACCTGGTACTGTATTTTACGGCAACCAGCCGGGAATCGGCCGCTATCATAAAGGAACAGCAAAAAAATGTGGAAGACCGGAATGACCGTTCAATCGAGGCGATGCATCAACTGAAAGAGCAAAGCCGGATGATGAAAGAAGCCCTGCTGAAGGGTCGGCTTCAGGAAATAGGAGAAATCCTCGATTTTGGCTTTGAACAAAAAATAAAAATGGCTTCCAATATTTCCAATCCATTGATCCAGGAAATTTACCAGGCCACTAAAAAGGCGGGTGCTTCCGGTGGAAAGATCTCGGGCGCGGGAGGCGGTGGATTCATGATATTCTACTGCCCCGGCAATACCAGGTATAAAGTGATCGATGCCCTTGCGAAATTTGGAGGTCAGGTAAGGCAATATAATTTCACCAAACACGGTTTAACTACCTGGACCGCACAACTGTAAAGGTCTTAAAAATCGTCAGCCGCGTTTTGACAATCAAAAAATCAGTCATGAACATCAAAATCAAAAATATCATTCAATCTTCCATAGCCGTAAAGAACCATGTGTTGGCCGATGAAATGCTCCTTCAAACTGTTGAAAAAGTTACGGGCGCAATCACAGAAGCCTTTAGAAAAGGCAACAAGATTTTATTCTGTGGAAATGGCGGTAGTGCGGCAGACGCCCAACACCTTGCAGCAGAGTTCAGCGGCAGGTTTTATATTGACCGGGATGCCCTGCCTGCGGAAGCGCTGCATGTAAACACTTCCTATCTCACCGCAGTGGCAAACGACTATGGTTATGACGTAGTGTACTCCAGGATGATCAAGGGTATCGGTGTCCCCGGTGACGTCCTGATCGGATTATCTACTTCGGGGAATTCGAAAAATATTGTTCTTGCATTCGAACAGGCCAGGAAAAACGGGATGATCACCGTAGGTTTTACGGGAGCCGGTGGAGGTGCCATGAAGGATTTGAGTGATTACCTGATCAATGTTCCTTCAACGGATACCCCCCGCATACAGGAGTCTCATATCATGCTCGGGCATATTATTTGTCAATTGGTGGAGGAAGCTTATTTTAAAAAATGAGGTTACGGGCAAATTGCATTCCTGAATTCACCTGCCTCGGCCATTTCAAAAAAAATCATCAAACCGGCTATGCACTCAAATTTCCAACTCATGAATCCTTGAGCAGATGGCAAGAGAAGCAATCATTTTGGCAGGTGGATTAGGCACAAGGTTGCAGTCCGTACTGCCTGACATCCCAAAATGCATGGCGCCCATTGGCGACAATCCCTTTCTATCTTACAGCATTGCGCTCCTGCAAAAAATGGGTATTGAAAGATTCATTTTTTCTCTGGGATACAGGTATGAGATGATCCAGGAATTTGTTACAAGTCATTATCCTCAACTCCCGGTAGCCTATGCCATCGAAAAGCAGGCCCTGGGCACGGGCGGCGCCATTAGGAAGGCCTGCAGCCTTGCCAGCGGGAAGACGGTTTTGGTTGTAAATGGAGACACTTATTTTGATATCGGTTTGCCCGCCATGGAAGCCTTTCATCACTTATGCGGATCGCAGTGTACACTGGCTCTGAAACCGATGCGGAATTTCGATCGTTATGGCGTGGTGGAACTCGGGGAAGATTACAGCATTAAAGGCTTTAAAGAAAAACATTTTTACGAATCGGGCCTGATAAATGGTGGTGTCTATCTGCTCCACGCGGCCAGATTCCTGGAAGAAAACCTGCCGGATAAATTTTCATTTGAGAAAGATTACCTGGAAAAATTCTATCCTGTGAGGCCATTCTATGGCGTTGTGCAGGATGCATATTTTATCGATATTGGCATACCGGAAGATTTTGCCCTTGCACAGGTGGAGCTTCCCAAACAAATCAAAATTTAGACATCAGCATGTCAGACGAATTTCTCTACCATATTGATAGGAGCTGGACATTATTCCTGGACCGCGATGGCGTGATCAACCATGAAACCGAAGGTGAATATGTCACCCAATGGAGCGAATTCAAATTCTATGATGGGGTGAAGCAAGCCCTTGAGATCTTTGCTCAAAAATTCAATCGTATAATTATTATCACCAACCAAAGAGGAATCAGCAAGGGCCTGATGGACGAAGGAGATCTCCGGGACATCCATCTAAATATGTTGGGCGCCATCGAAGCAGCAGGAGGACGGATTGACCGGATATATTATTGCATTGACATGAACGATGATAGCATGAATCGTAAACCCAATCCGGGTATGGCATTGCAGGCTAAGAAAGATTTTCCTGAAATTGATTTCAAAAGATCACTGATGATCGGCAATACTATGGCAGACATGCAATTCGGCCGAAATATCGGGGCACATACAATTTTCATTTCAAGCAACAGGCCAGTCCCCAGCATGCCCAACGCCCTCGTGGATGCAGCCTATCCCTCCCTGATTGCAGTGGCAGCCAGGCTGAGCAGCCATACCACACATCGGTGATACCGCATAGCGGTGATACCACATTGCGGTGATACCACAAAATTGTATTTCACATCATATTTCAGAACCTTATTTTAGTGCGTGAATTTATTCGGGCTTCTTGTTGAAAATTCAGGAAGCCTGCCGAATGAAGTGCATGTCAATTCCTGCCGTTCTCATTCCTTGTTGAATCAGTCCGGGCGAATGATTTCCCGAACCTCAACAAGTAAAATATTATCATGGAAATTCACCCCGATCTTCGCCCGAATAAAGACAAATAAATTAACTTTGAAAAATTTTTTACATGATCGTTGCACCAGATAAAGTAGTAAGCATTCATTACCACGCGATAGACGAGTCAGGAAATATAGTTGACAGTAATGAGGATGAGGCCCCATTGGATTACCTCCACGGATATGGGAATATTTTGCAAGGCCTGGAAGATGCGCTGGCTGGCCTCTCCGAGGATGGAGAAACTAAAGTGAGGCTCACTCCCAAAGATGCTTATGGCGATTACGATCCGGAAATGGTTTTTGAAGTGAATCAGGACCAGTTTCCGGATGGCGGCTCTTCCCTTGAAGAGGGCGCCGTTGTGCAATCATCTGATGGCATGGAATTGCTGGTTACCAGAGTAGAGAATGATAAAGTCACACTCGATGCCAACCATCCTCTCTCCGGCAAGACCCTGGATTTTACACTCAAAGTAACTGCGATCC
This sequence comes from uncultured Bacteroidota bacterium, assembly GCA_937902875.1. Taxonomy (GTDB): domain Bacteria; phylum Bacteroidota; class Bacteroidia; order Chitinophagales; family Chitinophagaceae; genus PSRI01. Next base: position 8,815 of record CALFNL010000460.1, read on the forward strand.
GGGATGCCACCGAAGAGGAAATCGCTCACGGACACGTGCATTCTCACCCGCACGAACCCCATTGACACCTGGTTGCTGATTGTTGATTATATTTATACCTTTCAACAATCAGCCTGATACCATGAAAAAATTTTTATTAAGCACAGGCAGTTTCCTGCTTTGCATCAACGTTCTTTTTGCTCAAAAATATACGGTACAGGCTCCTGACCAACAGACCGAAATAACGGTATTGGTTACCGACAGAGTCTCCTATTCCGTAATCCATAACAATGCCACACTGATCTCTCCTTCGCAAATTGGGCTGGAACTGGAGGGCAAAGGATGGTCTCCTGCATTAAAAGTAAAAAAAGCCAACCTTCGATCCTCCGACGAAGAGGTTTTCCCGATTGTGAGACAGAAGAATAAAGTGATCTCCGACCACTACAATGAACTCGTGGTGGATTTCAAGAATAAATTATCACTTGTTTTCAGAGCCTACAATAATGGAGTAGCCTACCGTTGGGAATACCATGGCAAGGGCCCTCTGAAAGTGGTGAACGAATTGCTTCGTTTCACTTTCAATGCCGATGATTCCGTGTATTATCCTCAGGAAACAGGTTTCTATTCCCATAATGAAAGACTCTATCAGAAATATAGTGTCGCTGGCATTGACAGCCAGAAGCTGGCGAGTTTGCCTGCATTAGTAGATCATGAGGGTACCAAGGTTTTGATTACTGAAGCAGACCTCTACGATTACCCCGGCCTCTGGTTGATCGGCAATGGAAAAAACGCCCTAAAAGGAATATTTCCTGCCCATCCTTCACAGGAAAAGGAAACCAGCGACCGCGACAGAATTGTGGTTGAACGGGATCATTTTCTTGCCGAAACCATGGCGCCTCGCAGCCTTCCCTGGAGAGTTCTGATGATTGCCGATAAAGACGCAGACCTCATCAGTAATCAACTGGTGTATTTATTGTCGAGAGCTACTAAGGAGGACTTTAGTTGGGTGAAACCAGGCAAAGTGGCCTGGGACTGGTGGAATGCAAATAATATTTACAATGTTGATTTCCGTGCCGGTATTAATACCGATACCTACAAATATTATATTGATTTTGCCGCCAGCAATGGCTTGGATTACATAATTCTTGACGAGGGCTGGAGTGATATCAGGGACCTTCTCAAAGTGGTTCCAACTATCAATTTGGATGAGCTGAGCGCCTATGCCAAACAGAAAAATGTGGGTATCATTTTGTGGATGACCTGGCTGGCCCTGGATAAACAACTCGATCAGGCCCTGGATCAATTTGTGCAATGGGGCGTGCGGGGCATTAAGGTTGACTTCATGCAGCGCGATGACCAGTTGATGGTAAATTTTTATGAACGTGTGGCAAAAGCCGCGGCGAAGCGAAAGCTATTAGTGGATTTTCACGGAGCATATAAGCCAACCGGAATGGAAAGGCTATATCCCAATGTGATTTCCCTGGAAGGAGTTGATGGTCTGGACCAAAGCAAATGGGATAATACCAAAAGCATTGGACCGGATCACAATTTGATGCTGCCCTTTATTCGCATGTGTGCGGGTCCAATGGATTATACCCCTGGCGCCATGCAAAACGCGCAAAAATCAGACTGGCATCCCGTTTTCAATAATCCTTCCAGCCTGGGAACCCGATGTCATCAGTTAGCCATGTACGTTATTTATGAAAGCCCGCTGCAAATGTTGGCAGATAACCCTACTCACTATATGCGGGAACCCGAATGCCTTGATTTTCTCAGTAAGGTACCCACCGTATGGGATCAGACCCTTCCCCTGGATGGAAAAACAGGCCACTATGTAGTGGTAGCGAGAAAAGCAGCCAATGGAGACTGGTATATTGGCGCGATGACTGACTGGTCGCCAAGAGAAATCAGTATTTCTCTCTCCTTCCTGGAGAATGGAAATTACAGTATGGACCTCTGGCAGGATGGAATCAACGCGGACCGGAATGCCAATGATTTTAAGAAATCCCACGAAACCGTTGACCGAAGCAGGTCATTAACCGTTCACCTGGCACCGGGTGGAGGATGGGTGGCAAGGCTGGTGAAAAATTAAATTCGGCCTTCCCCTGATTTACTGTCAATTTCAACGCCTGCAAAAATTCATATTAGGGCAGTGAGATCCCCTCTATGCAACCAGGAATTTCATTCTTCTTCTAAGAGCGATGGCCTTTCGGTAATTTCATGATACTTGATCACATCAGCGGCATAATAATGAATCACCATGCTCTTTCGAGTAAGGTTCTCGTTCAGAACTGGGGATCCGCCATGTACAAGATTCGCGTGCCAAATCAACACGTCTCCCTTCTTTGCATAAAACTCCTTTTGTTCAAATGGGCTTGCCTCTATTGTGGCTTCAAGCAAGGCTTCATAATCTTTGTAATTCTTCTTGCCAAGGGTTAGACCGGACTCTCCCTTGTAAAAATCTTTATTCAGCAGGTATGGCATTTTATGGCTGCCAGGGTAATAAAACAGGGGTCCGTTTTCACGAGTCACATCTTCCAGTGCAATCCATGCCGCTATCATGTATCCAAGAGGGAATGTGGTCATATGTACGCTATCAGAATGTGCCCGCAGCTCGCTGCCCTTCATGAAATTGATAGTCTGAAAAGTAACAACTTCCTTGTCGAGAATAAATTCCAAAATGGATTTTAGCTGATCATCTTTGGCAATTGACTTTATGAAAGCGGATTTCCTGTTGGCAAACATCAATTTGTGCGTGTCATTATATTTCAATTTCCCTTTCTTCATCAGTACATCTATTTCTTCGTTTATCCTGGCACAGGTGTCTTCACTGAAAAATTTTTCGAGAACAAGGTACCCATCTTCGCTCCATGAAAGAATCTGGCTTTGAATCGAGTCAGGGAAGTTTGCGAATGCGGGCTTGAGAGGAGCAACGATTCGTGAATTTTCAAGGTCCAGCCAGGCCTTTGATTCTTTGTCGGGAAATTCTTTGCTGGATATGGATGCTATTAGCGGCTTCCTAATATTGTATTTTCTATAGGCCGCTAAATTATGCCTGAGCGACTTATAATGCATCAGATTATAAAGCCAATGGACCGGCTTGAGATTCTTTAAATTCATAAATTGTTGTAGCTGGCTAAAAATTTAAAATAGACAATTTAATATATGAAAGGCAGATATTAGTAATAGTATTCGAAAAAGAATCTCATACTAATATAAGCAATTTACGATGCGCAATTGTCGGAATTTCCTGAAGGCAAAATTCAGAGTTGAAAGGTGAACCAAAAACTAAAGTGAAGTAATGCCCAATATATGAAATTGCTTTACTTCAAATTGCATTTGCTTCTAAATGCCTTTTCTTGAGCAAAAAAAATTATTGATGCTCTAATTTCTAGAGCAAATATTGTATAATTTGGATAATTAAAGGACTTATGACCCAAAAAATCTATCCCAACCAAGAACGAGATACAAATGCGGCCATACGAAAGAATTTGACTAAATTTAAGCGTAAAATCTACAGATAAGCTGCAATGAGATTTTTACTGAATAAGAAAATCCTCCTGGCCACCGCCGTTTTGTTACTTGCTCTGATTGTAGGCACCAGCCTCGTGGGGCGCAGGAAGATTGAATACATCACCGACGTAAAGCCCATCATTAATAAGAACTGTATCACCTGCCATGGAGGCGTTAGAAGAAAATCCGGCTTCAGCCTCTTGTTCCGTGCTGATGCCCTTGCCAAAAATGAAAGTGGCAAACCTGCCATCATACCAGGCGATCCTGACCATAGTGAAATGATCAGGAGACTGACTCTCAAAGACCCGGAAGAAAGAATGCCCTACAAACATCCTCCTCTTTCGGCAGAAGATATTGACATCCTGAAACAATGGATCAAAGAAGGCGCTCCATGGGGAGATCATTGGGCATACCTCCCTGTGAAACCAGTGGAAGTTCCTACTGTAAAATCTGGTTTTCTGGGATTGTTTAACCCGGTAAAATCTTCCTGGGAAAAAAATGAAATTGATTATTTCATTCATGATAAGCTCCGCGAAGAAGATTTAGAACCCTCCCCCGAAGCAGACAAACGCACACTCTTGAGAAGACTTAGCCTGGACCTGACAGGAGTGCCGGCGCCAACATCATTAACCACAAAATTCCTGGCCGACACGAGCCAGCGCGCTTACGAACAATTAATAGATTCCCTGCTTGCTTCTCCTCAATACGGTGAGCGATGGACGGCCATGTGGCTTGACCTGGCGAGATATGCGGATACCAAGGGTTATGAAAGAGATGATTCCCGGTCAATCTGGAGGTACCGCGACTGGCTGATCAAGGCGTTTAACGAGGACCTCCCATACGATGAATTCCTCACCCTGCAACTTGCAGGCGACCTTTTGCCCAACCCAAACGACGAAGAATTTATTGCCAGTGCTTTTCACCGAAATACAATGACCAATGATGAAGGTGGTACAGACAATGAAGAATTCCGCACCGCTGCCGTAATCGACAGGGTGAATACCACCTGGGAAGGACTGATGGGAACAACTTTTTCCTGCGTTCAATGCCATAGCCATCCCTACGATCCATTCCGCCATGAAGAATATTACAAATTCATGGCCTTCTTCAATAATATGCGCGACGAAGATAGTTTCGCGGATTATCCACTCCTGCGCGAATACAATAAAGAAGACAGCATCAAACTTCAAAAACTGGAAACCTGGCTTTCGCAGCACACGGTCAAAGAAAGGTGTGAAGAAAGTGTAAGATTTGTGAAGACCTGGGAACCCGCCATCAATTCTTTGCTGGCGGATCAATTTACAAACAGCGAACTGGCAGACACGAAATGGCTTATCTTCCGAAATCATGTCAGTTGCAGACTGAAAAATGTTGATTTCGCGAATAAAAATGAATTAATGTTCCGCTATGTGAGCTGGCTGGCGGATGGAAATTGGACCATTCATCTAGACAAACCAGACGGGCCCATTCTAAAATCAACGGTTGCGGCCGATACGAAGGGCGTATGGAAAATAGCTACCCTGGATATTCCAAAGGCAGATGGAGTTCATGATCTTTGGTTTAGCTACACGAATCCCCATCTTAAAAAACCCGGAGACAATGGGATGCAATTCGACTGGTTTTATTTCACACAATCTTTTCCCGGAAAAGGGAAACCGGGCCATGACAGCGCATACAAGTATTTCTGGGATCTCATCAATTCAGAAAAAGTGATCACCACGCCCATTGCCATGGACAATCCCGGCGATATGTTTAGAAAGACCAATGTTTTTGACAGGGGCAACTGGCTGGTGAAAGGTGATGAAGTGCAACCGGATGTGCCCCATTCTTTGAATCCATTTCCAAAAAACGCTCCGCGTAACAGGCTGGGTCTGGCGAAATGGATGACCAGCACAGAAAATCCGCTCACTTCCAGAACCATCGTGAATCGAATTTGGGAACAATTATTCGGACAGGGTATTGCCGAAACACTCGAAGACCTGGGCACACAGGGCATCCCTCCAACGCATCGGGAATTGTTGGACTGGTTGTCGTGGCGATTGATGCACGACTACCATTGGAGCCTGAAAAAGCTCTTAAAGGAAATTGTTATGTCGGCCACATACCGCCAGGATTCGAGAGTGCCGCAGAAGGTCCTTGAAAAGGATCCATTCAATAAATTTTATGCAAGAGGTCCGAGGGCGAGACTGTCTGCGGAACAAATCAGGGACCAGGCCCTGGCCGTGAGCGGTTTGCTGAGCAGGAAAATGTTTGGTCCGAGCGTGATGCCCTATCAACCCGGCGGCATCTGGCTTTCACCCTGGAATGGGGCCACATGGGAGAAGAGCACGGGAGAAGATCAGTATCGGAGAGCCATTTATACCTATTGGAAACGAACGGCTCCCTACCCTTCCATGATGAATTTTGACGGCGCCGCCCGCGAAGTGTGTACTGCCCGCCGCATTAGAACGAATACGCCGCTTCAGGCATTGGTTACGCTGAATGATTCTGTTTATATCGAAGCCTCCCGTTACTTCGCCTATCGTATGCAGAGAGAAGGAGGCCCTGAAGTGAAAAACCAAATCAGCAGAGGATATGAACTGGCCATGTACCAACCGATTGCCCCGCAAAAGCTGGCCGTACTGCAAAACCTGTATGAAAAGGCCTTGCAGAAATTTAAATCTGATAAATCCGGCACTTGCGAAATGGTGGGGGTGGATAATGAACATAATAAGCCGGAGACTGCGGCCCTGGTTGTAGTGGCCAATGCCATGCTGAACCTGGATGAATTTGTTACCAAGAATTGAATCCAGGCTGAAGATCCAATTTAGAAATTGAATACCCGATTTGAAAAATTCTATTCAAGATCAATACATGCGATGACCAGGAAAGAAATACATAACCAGGCACTATTTAACGAAGCGAGAATGGAAACGCTTCGTTGGGTAACGCGCAGGCATTTTCTCAAAGACAGTGTCACGGGTCTCGGGGCCATGGCCCTGGGTTCATTCCTCACCGGCTGCGACTGGCTGGGTTCAAAATCAGCAACCACGAGTAATGTCTTCGACAGTGCCCATCCCCTTGCACCCAAATTGCCCATGTTCCCCGGCAAGGCCAAATCGGTAATCTACCTGCATATGGCGGGCGCACCCTCGCAACTGGAATTATTTGACTATAAGCCGGCCCTTATGAAATTAGACGGACAGGATTGTCCGCAATCATTATTGGAAGGAAAGAGATTTGCATTCATCCGTGGCGTGCCTAAGATGCTGGGCCCTCAGGCGAAATTCCAGCAAAGAGGTCATAGTGGCGCATGGGTATCTGACCATCTCCCTCATTTTGCAACGGTAGCCGATGAAGTGAGTTTTCTGAAAGCTGTTCAAACGGATCAGTTCAATCACGCTCCCGCACAACTGCTGATGCATACCGGTGGCCCCAGGCTTGGCAGACCAAGTATGGGCGCATGGGTAACTTATGGATTAGGAACGGAGAACAGTAATCTTCCGGGATTTGTAGTGCTCACTTCCGGCGGAAAATTTCCCGATGCCGGCAAGAGTGTATGGGGCAGCGGTTTTCTGCCTTCGGTTTACCAGGGAGTGCAATGCCGTTCAGAGGGTGATCCTGTCTTATTCATCAAAGATCCCCGTGGAATGGATCGGGATTTGCGTAAGGCATCTATTGACGCCATCAATGAAGTGAACCGCATATCCTACGAGGAATTCAAGGACCCTGAAATTCTTTCCAGGATTTCACAATACGAAATGGCTTTCAAAATGCAGACTTCTGTGCCGGATGCTATGAATATAAATGACGAACCGGATTATATTCATGAAATGTATGGAACGCAACCCAATAAAGCCTGTTTTGCAAATAATGTACTCCTGGCCAGGAAACTGGTTGAAAAAGGAGTAAGGTTTGTGCAATTGTTTGACTGGGGTTGGGACAGTCATGGGTCTGACGCGAATCTTGCCATAGATATTGGATTCATCAATAAATGCCGGAGCGTTGACAAGGCCATGACCGCCCTGTTGCTCGATTTGAAGCAACGGGGATTGCTTGATGAGACCCTTGTAATTTGGGGAGGTGAATTCGGCAGAACTCCGATGCAGGAAAACCGTGAAGGAAAACCCAATCCATTCAAAGGAAGAGATCATCACACAGAAGCGTTTACTATCTGGTTGGCAGGTGGCGGCATAAAGCAGGGATTCAGTTTTGGTGAAACGGATGAAATAGGGTATTCCGCAATCAGCGGCAAGGTCAGCGCATTTGATATTCAGGCTACCGTTTTGAACCAATTGGGCTTCGACCATGAGAAATTTACTTACAATTTCCTGGGAAGGCCATTCAGGCTTACAGATGTACGAGGCAGAGTGATCAATGAGATTCTTGCCTGAAGCCCTGTTGGCGGTCATCCCGCTGATTCCTGTGATTCAACAGGCCGAATAAATATGATCCGGGATTCATATTTCAAAGAATAAAAATAAATTCAGTTGAAAATTAATAACAGCCCATGCCCTTAAACAGAAGAAAATTCCTTTCGTCTACTGCCGCCCTGGGCAGCGTTTTCATGACCCCATTCGAACCATTATTTATGAAAAAAATTCCATTCCCGATCCCGGCCGATTTCACCCTTAAGATCATGGCCACGAATTGGGGATTCAACGGATCCATGGACGAGTTTTGCGCAAAAGTGAAACTTGAAGGATATGATGGAATAGAGATATGGTGGCCCACTGAAAAAAAGTTGCAGGATGAATTATTCGCCGCTCTGAAAAAATACCAATTAAGCATTGGATTTCTTTGCGGAGGGTCTGACAGTAATTACCCGATCCACCTGGAGCAGTTCCGGAACATGGTTACGGCAGCGGCCACCCAGCAGTCTCAAAAGCCTTTGTATATTAATTGTCATTCGGGGAGGGACTATTTTTCATTTGACCAGGGTAAATCATTTATAGATCTCACCACCAAATTGTCTAAAGATACAGGTATCACCATCTGCCATGAAACGCACAGGTCGAGGCTCTTGTTTGCCGCGCCAATAGCCAGGCAATACATTGAAAAAATCCCGGATCTTCGGGTGACCTTTGACGTTTCCCATTGGTGCAATGTGCACGAGTCGCTTCTGCATGACCAGGAAGATACCGTTCAGCTCACCCTTGCGAGAGTGGACCATATACATGCCCGCATCGGTCACCCCGAAGGGCCACAGGTGAATGACCCCAGGGCGCCCGAATGGGAATCGGCATTAAACAGGCACCTGGAATGGTGGGATAAGGTAGTGGAATTAAAGATTAAGAATGGAGCCCCACGCCTTACCATACTCACTGAATTTGGCCCTCCTGATTATATGCCAACACTGCCTTATACCAGGCAGGCCCTTTCGGACCAATGGGGTATCAATTTGTATACAAAGAATTTACTGAGGAAGAGATATTCCCATGGATAGGTTTTGCAGCCATGTGGAAATTTATGCCATTTCGGATCCATTTCTCATCTTCCAAAAACCTTCCCGAAAGTTAATTTTCAAGAAGATCATCAGCAATTGGATTTAGAATTTTGCATAATTTACCGCAATCTAACAGAGGTGTGCCGGCTTGTCAAAGAAACCATCGAACCAAAATAAATTCATAAAGTGCCACTCAATATTACCGAACTCATTGGAAGATTTCATCCCGTACTCGTTCATTTGCCGATCGGAATATTGCTTTTTGCACTCCTGCTGCTTTGGCTGAGCCGCATGCAAAAATATTCCTCCCTGGCTCCTGCGGTCAGGATCGCACTCTTATTAGGAGCCATCAGTGCCATAGTTTCCTGCATCAGTGGATTGTTTCTGGCATCAAATGGCGATTATGATGAGCAGACCGTAGTATTGCACAAATGGATGGGATTACTGGTGGCTATGATTTCATCCTCTTGCTATGTGCTTTTCAGTTTCCCGAATTCATTTCAAGGACAGAAGAAGATTGCATTTGGTTTGTCTGGTGCGCTCTTCGTCATGATATTCATTACCGGACACTTGGGAGGAACTCTTACACATGGAGAAGGATTCCTGACTGAGCCCCTGCAAAAAATTTTTGAGGATTCGGTTCCGCTTGCCGGAAAAAAGATCATACCTAATGTGCAGGAGGCAAAGGTCTATGACGATATTATTCAGCCGCTGCTTCAAAACAAATGCTATAGATGCCATAGTTCGGTGAAGCAAAAGGGAGGACTTCGTTTGGATACCCGCGAGTGGATAGTAAAGGGTGGAAAAGATGGAGAAATTCTCGGAAGCGGCTCCATTGAAAAAAGTGAACTCTATAAGCGGTTGACATTGGATCCATTGGAAGAACACCATATGCCTCCCAAGGGGAGACCTCAGCCATCCGAAGCAGAAATCGCGCTTATTCACTGGTGGATCAGCTCGGGCACGAGTTTCGATAAGAAAGTGAAGGACTTCAATCAACCGGAGAAAATAAAACCCATTCTGTTGAGTCTCCAGTCGGCTGACAATGGCCCCAAGTCAAATCCGGAAGTACCGGGGACACCCGTAGGGGCAGCGCCGGATTCAACCCTCGCGAAGTTGCGTGAATTAGGAGTTGTGATCCTGCCTGTGGGAGCCGGCACCAATTATCTTTCCGCCAATATTATTTCAGGTCAGCAGAATGGCCTTAGCGGAGACCAGTTGGCGGGTATGCTGGAACCACTTGCCACACAATTGATTTGGTTAAAGATGGGAAATACAAATCTAACGGAAAAGGGTATGCGTTCTATAGGCAGGCTCAGGGCTTTAACAAGACTGAACCTGGATCATACGGGAATCGATGACCAGGCATTGAGCCAGCTAAAGGGCCTGGATAGTCTGCAATACCTGAACCTTGTGGGCACAGAAGTAACTGCCCGCGGACTGATAACGCTCAAGGCTTTGCCCAAGCTCCATTCCATCTATCTTTACCAGACCCGCATTGGCAGAAATGATTGGGAGTTGTTGTTCCGGGCCTTTCCAAAAACCAAATTAGATTCCGGTGGGTATTCAGTGCCATTTCTGCCCACAGATACTGCCATTGTGAGACAGGCCCCCGCAAAAACCACTCCCTAGTGCATGGAACCTGACAGCAGAAGGTATCCTTTGGGTAAAAAAAAGGCAGGTACTGAACCCGCCTTTGACATATTCAGGGTTTCTCATTCAGTCAAATGGCACGCAATTGGTTTTCCTTTTCAAGCAGTCGCCTGAGCAATACAAGCTGGTTACAGGCGCGATAAAAATTCTGGCCCTCACTTTTGGCTCCATAGTACCTGTCGTTGTTGAGATAGTCCGTCATGAACCTCAGGGCCTGCATATAAACCAGAAAGCATCCGGCATCGAAAAAACATTTCTTTTCCTCCTCTGATAGCTCACCTTTCATTTCGCTGAGATATCCTTCCACGATGGCCTTATAATATTCTTCCCTGATCACAATCTTTGAAAAGTCTCTTTCTTCTTCGCTTACAGGACTCAGATAGGTACGCATCATGTCACCTACATCGCTGATAAAATAGCCAGGCATAACGGTGTCGAGATCAATCACACAAAGACCGTGGTTCTGTTTGTCAAATAGCACATTACTGATCTTGGCATCATGATGGGTGACCCTCAATTTGAAAACACCCCTCCGCTCCATTTCTGAAAAACGCTCCACCAGGAAACTGAGTTCCTTCATACAGTTTATCTTTTCCAGGGCCAGAGCGATGCGTTCCGGATTGCCCTGCACAGTGCTTTCTTCAAATAACCGGTAACGAAGCGGCAGATTGTGAAAATCGGGGATAGTCACTTTCAATTTCGATACATCGAATCCGCTTAGCAAGCGCGTAAAACGACCGAATTGCTTAGCGGCTTCAAATGCCTGCTTCGCATTCTGCACCACATCCAGGGAATGCGATTTTAGAATGTAAGGCATCATCCTGAAATAACCTTCGCCTTCCACATAAGCCAGACCCTGCCCATGATTTGATTTTAAGGGTCGCACAAAAAGGTAAGACGGATAATGCGTGGCGAGATACTCAGCAATGAGCTGCACATTGCAGGCGATGTCCTTTGGATTCTTAAACACATTTCCATTGATCCGCTGCAATATGAATGTCTTTTCCCCACCGTTGATTTTAACTTTCCAGGTATGGTTTATCAGGCCGGTCCCAAATGGCAGGGCCCGGATATCTGAAGCAGGAATTCCAAATTCTTCCAAAACTTTGTGGAGCATCAGCATCAATATCAGATAAAGTTAACTCAAAGGGTTCTACCAGCTTAAGTTTTGAGTAATTGTTTAAAAATTTCACACAAACGATTTCGTAAGTTTTCTAATTTAGAATGATGGACCTGAAAAAAGCCATCTTAGCCGATTTTTCCAAGGCGCAATGCGATGCTATCGTTCGGTATATCGGCGACAAACAGGATAGATTTGACGAATTGGTGAGACTATTCCTGAATGAAGAATACCGGGTAGTTCAAAGAGCCGCCTGGCCGCTGAGCTACTGTGCCATAGCGCATCCGGAGCTCATAAAGAAACATATCAGGAAAATGATCCTGAATCTCAGGAAGCCAGGTTTGCCCGAAGCAGTCAAAAGGAACACGGTCAGGTTTCTGCAAAAAATCGAGATCCCTCACTCCCTCCATGGGGAAACGATGAATACATGCTTCAGACTTTTGTGTGATCCTCAGGAAGCCGTGGCCGTAAAAGTTTTTTCCATGACTGTATTATCGAAGCTGGCGAGGCTCTATCCTGAAATAATTCCCGAAATAAAAATGACGCTGGAAGACCAATGGCCCGATCAGACAGCGGCTTTCAGGAACAGGGCTGGGAAGGTGATTAAGGAATTGAGGATTGATTCCATTCGAAGCCCTGGCAAATAATCAATTATTGATAACGGTATATGAGCAGGAAGCTGATCAGCACAAGGGAAGTGATCAAATACTGCAGGATTGTTTTTTTCCGGGGGCTCAGGGATGGGTTTTGCCTTATGAAATAATAGTCTGCCAGCATAAAAACTATTCCACCCGCCAGCGAAAAATAAAAATTATTGGTTGGATGGAAATTCCAAATCCACATGGCGGCTGTCATCAATAGCGATGCGATGGTAACCATGAATCCCAAAATAGACAATGGGGATCGGAAGAACTTCATTTCAATTGCGATTTATGGCTGGTTTT
>CALFNL010000461.1 GCA_937902875.1 uncultured Bacteroidota bacterium
AATCCGGTCATGAGCATACCAACCATGCCTCCGATTCCGTGACAGGGAAATACATCCAGTGTGTCATCGAGTCTTGATTTGGAGCGATAGTGTACTGCAATATTTGAGATGACGGCCGCTATGACTCCGATAAAAATACTCGGCGTGATGGCTACATACCCTGCAGCGGGTGTGATGGCAACCAATCCCACCACTGCACCGATGCAAAAACCCAATACGGAGGGTTTCTTGCCCTTCATCACATCAAAAAACATCCAGGACAGGCCCGCAGCGGCAGCAGCGGTGTTGGTTGTAGCAAATGCTGATACGGCAAGGCTGCTGGCAGCGCCTGCAGAGCCCGCGTTGAAACCAAACCAGCCGAACCAAAGTAAACCGGTACCAATGAGCACGTATGGAATATTAGCAGGAGGAATTTCCCTGTGCTCCATATGCACTTTTCTGCGTTTCAATACCAATGCGCCCGCAAGGGCAGCGCAACCTGCTGAAATATGCACAACAGTTCCTCCGGCAAAATCCAAAGCTCCCATTTGAGCCAGCATGCCCTGGGGATGCCAGCTCCAGTGCGCAAGAGGGGCATAAACAAGCAGACTAAACATTGCTATGAATAGCAGGAATGAGGTGAAGCGTATTCTCTCGGCAACAGCTCCAACAACCAGTGCTGGTGTAATGATGGCAAACATTAATTGAAAAAGGGAAAATAAAGTAAGCGGAATTGTAGGAGCGCCGCTCCAGGGTTTTCCTGAACTCACTCCCCTGAAGAAGAGATGGGTCATAGGATTTCCGATAAAACCATGAATTGTTTGTCCAAAAGCGAGGCTATAACCCACTATCAGCCAGAGAATACTCACCATTCCGGCAGCGATCAGGCTCTTGATCATCGTGGATATTACATTCTTACGGTGAACCATACCCCCATAAAAGAATGCCAGGCCGGGAGTCATCAGAAATACCAGTGCCGTAGCCACAAGTATCCAGGCAATGTCGGCGGCATTATAGGTGCCAATGTCGAAATTTGGCAATACAGGGATGAAAATGGATGCGATTGCCACGGCAAGCAACACCAAAAAGGGAACCGAACTCTTAAGAATTAATCTGTCCATGGATGCAAATTTTTAGGGTAAAAAAAGATAAAAGGATCATCATTTTGAACGCCATCTCATGAAAATTAAATAATTCTTACAAAAAATACATATTTTATTTTTAATAATGTATATGAAATAATATGATATATTATTGTATATAAGCCATTTATATCAATAACAATAAATTTTTAAATTTATATATTCTAAAAGGATAATATCAATTCCTTCCCATTTGAATCAGGGAGGTAAATTATTCATTTGAGCATTCATTGATCCTGACTCCTCATAAATGATTAAATGAAAAAAGATCCTGCTTTATGATTAATTTTAATATCTGCTCTCATCCCATTCCCTTCCGAACATTCCCAATTTTTCCAACTAAAACTGTTGTTTTATGAAAAAGCTATTCTTATTGATCGCAACGGCTTCGGCTTTTGGTTTTATGTTATCCGATGCCACTATAACTAAGAAGGAAAGAAAATTTGCATTGAAATTATTAGCGGATACTGAAAACGGTGTGCTCAATTCAGTTAAAGGATTGAGTGATGCCCAATTGAAATTCAAATCCGCACCCGACCGCTGGAGTGTGGAGGAATGTCTCAAGCATATTGCCATTTCGGAACAGGCGCTGTGGCAACTGACATCCGGAACCCTGCAGCAAGCCCCCAATCCCGAGGCAAGAGCGGAAGTGAAGACCACGGATGACCAGGTGGTTAATATGCTCGAAGACCGCTCGCATAAAGTGCAGACAACAGACATGTTGAAACCCGAGAATACACCTTTCAAATCGGCTCCCGAAGCAATTGAATCGTTCCAGGCAAACCGTGTCAAATTAATCTCCTATGTAAAGACCACCCGCGAAGACCTGAGAAATCATGTGGCAACATTGCCAATTGGAAAATATGACTGCTATCAGCTCATACTCTTCATAGGAGCCCACAGCAATCGTCACATGCAGCAAATTGAAGAAGTGAAGGCGGATCCGAATTTTCCAAAGAACTAGATTCAGGCACCAAATTGTGAATGCTTTCCACCTCACAAAACAAGTCCCCGGCACGGGTTTTCTGTTAAATGTTGGGGTAAATCTTTTCTTTATCCTGGCATATTAGAATGCATGTGACTTTAATCAAACCTCACTGACACAAAATTGTTGCTTTATGAGAACGCACTTTTTCCCGCTTTCCTGGCTGATTCCGTAGGAATTCAGGAATTCCACCGATTGGGCAGCGCCCCCGAAGCCTCAAAAACAAAAAATGCCCAAAGAATTCGCGGAAAATGGTAAATAAGGACAGTATGATTCTTTATGCCTCAGAAATTCAAATGATTCTGTAGTAGTCAGCCATCTTATTGAAGAAAATGTATGTATAGAAGCAGCAGTCGAGGCAATCCAGTAAATTCGTACAATATAATTGGAACTCCATGAATAAATCTATCCTCCCTGCCATACTAATCTGTTTAATTTTTCAACGATCATTTGGGCAATTCACCAGGAATGGGGAAGGACTGGCCCATACTTTTTCCATAGTGGCGCGGGACCCCGCAACCGGTGAAATGGCCGTTGGCGTGCAAAGCCATTGGTTCAGTGTGGGCACTGCCGTAAGTTGGGGGGAGGCCGGCGTTGGCGTGGTAGCCACTCAATCTTTTGTAAATAAATCTTATGGCATCAGGGGGCTCGGGCTCATGAAAGAAGGAAAGACCGCGGAGGAAGCGCTGAAGATTTTACTGGCAGAAGATGATGGCCGCGAAGTGCGCCAGGTAGCCATGCTGGACTCACATGGCAACGTGGCCGCGCATACCGGCAAGGGATGTATTGATTACGCTTCGAATATAGTAGGGAAAAATTATTCGGTTCAAAGCAATATGATGCTGAATAATAGAGTGTGCCCTGCAATGGCAAAAGCATTCGAGCAAAACGAAGGCCTTCCCCTTGCTGAAAGAGTCATGAAAGCATTGGAGGCAGCCCAGGCTGCGGGGGGTGATATTCGGGGAAAACAGTCAGCCGCAATCCTGGTAGTGAAAGGAAAGAGCGAAGGCAGGCCCTGGGATGAACGCCTGGTGGATCTCCGTGTGGATGACAACGCCGCGCCCCTTATTGAGCTGGCAAGGTTGTTGAAATTATACAGGGCTTATGAACACATGAATAATGGGGATCTTTATACCGAAAAGAATAATATGGAAGAAGCCATGAAAGAGTACCGGGCGGCTATGCAACTATTCCCTTCCAACCTGGAGATGCAATATTGGACAGCCATAACCCTGGCCAACAATAAAAAAATAAAGGATGCCGCCGCAATGCTCGCTAAAATATATGCCAGAGATTCCAACTGGAGGGAACTGACCAGGAGGTTGCCTAAAGTAAATTTGCTCAACGTGAGTGCCGATGACCTAAAATCACTTACCCGGTAAACCACTGCCGCAGTTCCCACAATATGAAACAAATTCTTATTACCTGGCTGTTACTATCCGTCACCTATAGCTGCTTATCGCAGGACACAGTTGTTCAGTTACCCCGGGTAAGGCCTAAGATCGGGCTGGTGCTGAGTGGAGGCGGCGCCAAGGGGTTGGCACATATCGGCCTGCTGAAGGCGATAGATTCTGCGGGACTCAAGATTGATTATATAACCGGAACCAGCATGGGCAGTGTGTTCGGATCCATGTATGCTATCGGATATTCGGGAGATTCCATCGAAAAAATAGCCAGGAACATCAATTGGGATGTACTCCTCTCCAATCAATCTTCCCTGAATACTATGGTGATGGATGAGAAAGAAGAGTATGGAAAATATGCCATTGAAATGCCCTGGGTGAACCACCATTTTCGTTTGCCGGGTGGTTTCCTGGAAAGCCAGGAAATCTGGCTCACCCTGGGAGAAATCTTTTTTCCCGTCTATCGCATCAAAGACTTCGACAAATTTTCAATCCCATTCAAATGCATGGGAACTGATATACACGATGGCAGCCTGGTAGTGATGGATACCGGTGAAATATTGACGGCAGTGCGGGCAAGTTTTGCCATTCCCACGGTATTCACACCGGTTGATGTTTATGGCAAAAAGGTGCTGGATGGAGGCGTTGTTAGAAATTTCCCTGTAAAAAATGTAAGAGAAATGGGAGCCGGCTATGTGATCGGCAGCAACACTTCTTCAGTTACGATTACGCGGAACAGGCAGGGCAATGTGTTACAGATTCTCACTCAAATTGCATTCTTTGGAGACGCGGTTGATGAAAAAGAGGAAATCAAACTCTGTGATCTGTATATACCGCAACCCATTGACAAATTCAGCGCCGCAAGTTTCTCGCAGGCGTCGGAAATCATAGATTCGGGAATCCAGGAGGGTCGTAGAATCTATCCACGCCTGAAAAGCCTGGTGGATTCACTTGATTCCATTTATGGCCCCCAACCGGAATTCAGTCACATATTGCCGAAAACAGATTCGGTTTATATATCTTCCTATGAAATCCAGGGCCTGCGGCATACATCCGAGGCCTTCTTCCTGGCCATGATGGATTTTAAGACCCACAGGTCTTATACGGGGAAAATGCTTTCCAAGAAAATGCTAAACGTATTTGGTACCAGGTATTATAGCCGGGTAATTTATTCCCTGGTGCCCCAACCCGATGGATCGGCAAAGATCATTATTGAAGCCAGGGAAAGCCCGCTGACCTATGCGAAGGCAGGACTTCGATATACAGAATTTGAGGGAGTAAGCGCAATTGCCAATCTTACCAGCCGAAATTTCATTTCTCCGTTTTCAAGGGACCTGGTGACGGCCAATATTGGTCAGAATTTCAGGGTTAAAGGCGAGCACCTGCAATACATGGGTCGCAAGAAGCGAAGTACCTTCCTGCTGGGCATGCGATATGAAACGCTCCATTTTAATACCTACGACGACTACACGCATGGAGGATCATTCAGAAATTTCTATTTTAATTTCGACGCCAGGATACAGCAATCGGTAAACCGCATTTTCACAATTGGCCTGGGCACCCGATTTGAAAGGATCAAATATAAACCCATCATAATGGGCAAATTTGCCATTGCCGGCCATAATCAATTTTTAAGCTCTTATCTTTTCACCCGGGTAAATACGATTGACCGGAACTATTTCCCGCGAGAGGGATGGAAAGTAGACGGCGAACTGGGCGTTGTTTATACCCAGAGCCCCGACATAATTTATTACAGGAACGCATTACCGATACTGGATACGGATTCCCTGCGGGTGAATTTCAGCACCTACCAGCGCTTCCTGGTTACAGCGGAACACTACCTGAACACCGGAAGGGGAACTACCTTCCTGACTTCTGTTGCCGGCGGAATTAATTTCAACTCCACCGAAAATTTCATGAATGATTTCGTAATTGGGGGGCTCAACTACTCATTCCGGAACCAGGTGCCATTCGCGGGATTGCAGGAAGGAACCATCTATGCTCCCAATGCGGCCGCTGTATTGTTGGGCCTGCGAAAAGAAATTTATTCCAGTTGGTATGTGACCGCCAAGGCGAACGCCGCCATTTACAATTTCCTGGACCGTGATAATCATTGGGTGAGCCCATCCTTCCTTAGCGGTTATGCCTTGTCGTTTGGTTACAATATGATCCTGGGTCCGCTTGAATTCAGCGTGATGTACTGCGATCAGTCCAGGTCTGTGCAGACCTATGTAAACCTGGGCATCAGTTTCTGATCAATTACTATGCGCTTTGATAAAATCACTAACCAGGTAGCTTATCAGCTTACCTGTAAGAGGATCGAAGCTTCCACTGGCGCTCTGAGACAAACCTTCACAGATATGTAGATAGACTACCTGTGAATCGTGGGCTATGAAGGAAAGATATTGCCTGGCGGCGAGGGCACTTATCCCGGAGGGTGTCATGGCGCTGCTCAGCACGCGTTCCACGGCATCGAGGTCCAGCTCCACTCCCACAAAACTATCTTCGGTAAAAGAAACGGCCTGTGCTATGGCCTGCCTGAAATTCAGGATCCCTCTCACAAAAATATCTTCATAGCTGAAGTACTGGATATTGATATTGCTGTAGAGGTCATCCACCATGCTTTGGCTATTATAATTTTCGTGCAGGCCGATTATGGCGTATTTGTTCAGATATCCTTCTTCCCTGGCATAGCGGAATCCATTTCCACTGTGTCTTCCCTCCATAATCCTGTAATCAGCATGCGCGTCAAGGTTGATTACGTTGATCTGCGAATTATTCATCATCCCCGCTTTCTGAAGACCCTTGGCCGTTCCCTTGATCAATGGATAAGAATTATTGTGGCCGCCGCCGATTACAATGGGCGTTTTTCCCGCGGCAGTGACAATCTTGATCAGCTCCTCCACTTCGGTATCAATAACATTGGCAACCGCGTGCCTGCAGGCATCTATCATTTCCTCATTATTCCGCGCGTGCGAATCGATCAGTTCTTTTATGTCGCTGAAATCAAAATGACCTAGTGCAATGAGCTCCTCACCACTGAATAGATCCGTACTTTGAATATTGCAAAAAGCTTTTAAAAATGGTAACCATGAGGTGTCGGCACCCCCCACGCCAAAATTGGCTCTTACACCAATGTCTTCCGGAATGCCCAGGAGCACAAAGGGCGCGGTGGCATGTTTGAGAGCATTTGTCAAATTACTGGAATCAATGATCTGCAATCTTTCCCCCAATTTTGTTTCATAGCGCCGAATTCTTGTGTGGCCCAGGATATCATGCTTCTTATAAAAGCGGAAATGCGAACCCGTGAGGCCTGCACCTTCAGTTCCTTGTGTGAGGGTAGTTTCTGTACCCATCCGCGGGGCCTTTTGGGTGCTTTTTTCTTGCGCCATAACCCTGATTTATAGTCTGAATATAATAATAAAATGATTATCTAAGAATCAATATCCTGCATTACCATTTGAAGGGTCGCCACAATGACATGACCCTGTACCGGCAGAGGCTTTGACTGGAATCCGGAGGCTCAGTGACTATGAATCAATAGCTCCCGCGATTTGCGTCCTTAAGGAGTTTGTATTTGAATGTATTCCATTCAAAGGCCGCACTCTGCCCATCATACTTATAATCAACAAGTTACAGTCTTTTTGGCTTGGCAATTACGAAGTTTTTGTGAGGCGGTCGGATTGAATCTTTTGCGAATTGGCTCGAATAGGATGATTCCGGGAAAATCTAAGCGGCCTAAGAAATCCATTCGCCTCTGATCATCACGCGATCTATGAGATTGGAGCCGAACGAATAGGGAAAGTATGCCAGGGAAGGAATGGGTTTGGTAAAAATGAGATTGGCCTTTTTGCCAATGCTAATACTGCCCAGTTCATTTCCTAACCCCATAGCATAAGCGCCATTCAGGGTGGCGGCGTTGATGGCTTCCTGGGGTAACATCCTCATCTGAATGCAACTCAGTGCCACCACCAGGTTCATATTGCCACTGGGGCTCGACCCCGGATTATAATCTGATGCCAGCGCCACGGCGGCACCAGAATCAATCAGGCGGCGGGCGGGTTGCAGCGGCATACGGAGAAAAAAGGCGGCCGAGGGAAGCAGGGTGGAAATGCCTTTCCAGAGATTGCCACTGAACGTAGGCTTGACGCCTGCGAGCATTTCTATATCCTCCTCTGTCACAGTTTCAAGGTGATCCATCGTCAGGGCGCCCAGGTCGATCCCCTTTTCTATTCCCCCAATGCTGTTAAGCTGGTTCACATGCAATTTAGGCTTCAATCCCCATTGCATACCTGCCCTGCAGACCTTCTCCATTTCTTCGGGAGAAAAAAATCCTGTTTCGCAGAATACGTCAATATAGTCCGCGAGTGCTTCCCTTCCAATGACCGGCAGCATCTCGTTTATAATGCTGTCGATATATCCATCATGGTGTTCCCTGTATTGGAGCGGATAGGCATGAGCTCCCAGGAATGTGGACTTAATACTCAAATTCGACTTTTCCTTCAGCCTGCGGATTACCCGCAGCATCTTCAGTTCACCTTCTACCGATAAGCCATACCCGCTTTTTATTTCGACGGCCCCGGTTCCCAGGCGGCTCAATTCCTCAAGCCTTTTCCAGGCACTGGCGAACAATGCGTCTTCATTAGTTGCATTCAATTTCGCGGCGGAATTCAATATGCCACCTCCCCTGTTCGCAATTTCTGCGTAGCTAAGGCCTTTTATCTTATCCACAAATTCCGCCTCCCGGCTGGCGGCAAAAACAATATGTGTGTGGCTATCGCACCATGCTGGCAATACCGTTGCGCCCTTTGCATCTATTACCTCATTCCCGAATACAGTTTTGGTCCCGTGCAAATCCTTCATCTCTCCATAGCCCGCAATTTCTTCTCCTTCCAGCACCAGATAAGCATTTTGCAAACATGGCAGATCGGCCAATTGAGACCCGCGAAGAGGCTGACTTTCGGTGCGCAGATTGACGAGTTGCTGAATATTGGTAATGATCTTAGTCATGCCGGTATCAATAAATCTTCCCAAACCTGGTGAGCAAATTGTTCCAGTGAAGGATCTCTTGCTCCCATCAGAAGCAATACGCAATTTTCCGTCAGGTGATGGCGGACTGCCTGCATCAGCAGGTTCCGATCTTCCACAAAATATGCGTTTTTCCCCTTTGCTTTCAGATCATTGACCAGGTCCCTTGCGGAAATATCCTTTGTGGCCGTTCCTCCCGCATAAAATATTTCACTCATCCAAATTTCATCATCCTTCCTCAGCACGGCTCCAATTTCATCCACGAAATCGTTCCGTAGAAATCGTGTGGGTCCATATCCATGCGGTTGAAACCAGGCAATCACCCTGGGTGCAACGGGCTGACAGGCCTGGATGGATCGGGCACATTTTACAGGATTGTGCGCATAATCATCGATCAGCCAAACTCCATTGCGCCTGCCCAATACCTGGTGGCGACGATAAATGCCTCCGTATTGCTCCAAACTTCCGGCACAGGTCTCAAAGTTCACACCCAACTGTTGAGCGACCGCAATTGCCGCGAGCGCATTCTCCATGCTATGCCTGCCAATGGTATGAAGGCTGAAGGGATAACTGTTTACCTTAAACGAAATATGCAGGGCTTCCTGTTCAAATTCCGTAGCCACATAACCTGCGCCGGAGCCCGGATCAATTGCGAAATCCTGATGAATATCCTGCGACAATTTCATGGCCAGCGGATGGGATTGGTTCACTACGAAACGACGGCTATTATTTTTAAAAATGGTGAATATCTCCATTAATGCTTCGATGTCTTTATGATCCTTATCAATATTCAGAAGCAGCCCAAGTTCCGGATGATATTGAATGATGGATCCATCGCTCTCGTCTGCTTCAATCACCAGCCAATCACCCTTTCCTAATTTAGCATTCCCGATCTTACCTTGTTTTATGAGGCTCACCAATCCTGCGCCGCTGATGATGCCTGGCTCCATTCCGGCCCGCTCCAGGATTTCAAATAGCATGGCGCTGGTAGTACTTTTTCCGGAGGTGCCTCCCACCGCGATTGTTTTTTTACTCATTGCTATCAGGGCCAATAATCCGCTGCGTTTGAGGATGGGAATATTCAATGCCCTGGCCTTCTGTACTTCCACTACAGTATCTTCAATAGCAGTTGATACCACCACGAGATCCGTAGCTTCCGTGATTCCTTCTCCATTTTGAACGAAACAGTGAATTCCTTCCGCTTGAAGTTTTTCCCTGGTTTCATTGTAGCTGCCCTCAACAAAGTATCTGTCTGAGCCTCCCACGGTTTTGCCGCAATCCTTCAGGTACTGTGCCAGGGCGCTCATGCCCGTTCCTGCAATCCCAATAAAAAATACATTATCGAAGTCTTCGATCTTTTCAATCATGATTATTTGTTGCCTTCAAATGTAATGCATAATGGCACAATGATTCAGATTCCGATGAGAGTTGAAGGCGTTTCAAACGGCGGAGCCGGGGTGATGCCGCATAACGCTGAAGATTTGGTAAGAATCTAAGCAGAAACCTGTGGTATATGCAAAAAAAAGGAGCTCAATTGATGAGCTCCTGGACAATAATTTGATGGGGGACGATTACCACCTTTTGTTGTATCCGCCGCCGCCGCCTCTTGAATTATTAGATCCCCTGTCTTCCCTTTCTTTCGCTACAGAAACAGAGATAGCTCTTCCTTCAATTTCCTTGTTGTTCAAATTCTTTATGGCTTCCTTGCCATCATCGTCAGAAGAGATTTCCACAAAACCGAATCCGCGTGATCTTCCGGTTGCTTTGTCTGTAATTACTTTTGCGGAAGTGACTTCGCCATATTTACCAAACATGGATCTAAGGTCTTCATCAGTTGTGTGAAAACTCAGGTTCGAAACGTAAATGTTCATAAAACAAAAAATTAAAATAAAAAATAAAAATACCCGTGATTCATGAAGAAAGAAGAAAGTAAAGAAGGGTGAATAATGTTACTGGTAGGAGTAAAAGAATAATCGTTCCTGTACTGTACGTTCGCTAAATTCAAGATCACTTGGTAAAGGTACAATATTTAAACTAATATATTCAGAATAATAATTAATGCAGGCTGGGGGCGGATCTGAAGGATAACAGCCCGCAAGGAGCCGGGCAGCGAACAAATTTGCCTGTAAGCCAGAACCATTAAGGCACAGGCTATTGCAGTCTTTGTTTGAAATCCAGCCCAAATTTCGAAGCAGTGGCGGCGGCTGTTTCATAACCTGCATCAGCATGCCGAATTACGCCCAGTGCCGGATCATTGTGAAGCACTCTTTTCAACCTTTTTTCGGCATCGTCGGAGCCATCTGCCACGATCACCATTCCCGCATGAATGCTATAGCCAATTCCTACACCACCACCGTGGTGCAGACCCCCCCAGGAAGCGCCTCCCGCG